>NZ_DAHVQP010000149.1:0-50492 GCF_027317685.1 Saccharomonospora sp. | reverse complement strand
ACTCGGCACGCCGGCCAGGAACGCGGGCGCGAACTTCTCCAGCGGCCCCCATACGGGGAAGTTGAACGCGTTGATCTGCACGGCCACGCCTCGCAGCGGGGTGCACACGTGCTGGCCGACGAACGTGCCGCCCTTGCCCAGTGGCTCCACCGCACCGTCGAGGTAGACGGTGTCGTTGGGCAGTTCGCGCCTGCCCTTGCTCGCGTAGGAGAACAACACGCCGATGCCGCCATCGACGTCGAATCTCGAATCCCCTCGCGTGGCGCCGGTCCGCGCCGACAACGCGTACAGCTCGTCACGGTGTTCCCGCAGGTGGGAGGCCAACGCCTTCAGCAACGCGGCGCGCTGGTGGAAGGTCAGTTCCCGCAGCGCCGGGCCGCCCACGCGCCGGCCGTAGTCCAGGGCCGCGGCCCGGTCCACGCCTTCCGAGGAGATGCGCGCGACCTGTTCACCGGTCACGGCGTCACGCAGCGGTACACCCTCGTTCTCGGCGGTATGCCAACCACCGTTCACGTAGCTCCGCAACATCGGTGTCGCCCGCTCTCCCATCACGCCTCCCTCGAATTACCAACCGACCGTTCAGAAAGTTATGGTAGCGCGCCGCCACCCCGGAAAGGAAGTGACGACGAGACGCTTTCCGGTCAACTCCAGTCGAAGAAGCCACGCCCGGTCTTGCGTCCCAGCTCTCCAGCTGCGACCTTGTCGCGCAACAGCTGCGGCGGCGCGAAACGTTCACCCAAAGTGGAGTGCAGGTATTCGGCGATCGCCAACCGCACGTCGAGACCCACCAGGTCGGTGGAACGAAGCGGACCCATCGGGTGGCGATAACCGAGTTCCATCGCGTTGTCGATGGCCGCAGCGTCGGCGACGCCCTCCTCGAGCATCCGAATCGCCTCCAGTCCGAGCAGGACCCCGAGCCGACTGGTCGCGAATCCTGGAGAATCACGGACGACGACATCGGTCTTGCCGAGCGCCCGCACCCAGCTCCGCACCCGGTGGGCCACCGATTCCCGGGTGTGCGGCGCGGTCACCACCTCCACCAACTTCGAGGGCGGAACCGGGTTGAAGAAGTGCATTCCGACGAAGCGCCCCGGCTCACGCAGGGCGGCACCGAGTTCGGCGATGGACAGCGAGCTGGTGTTGCTGGCGAGGATCGCGTCCTCGGACACCGCGGACTCGACCCCGGTGAGCACGTCGACCTTGAGGTCGGCGCGTTCGGGCACCGCCTCGACGACGAGTTCGACGTCCGAAGGCAGCAGTGTCAGGTCATCGAGCACCGTCACCCGTTCCAGAACGGTGGCGGAGTCCTCCTCCAGCTTGCCGCGTTCGGCCGCTTTGGCCAGACCGTCGGCGACTCTCTTCCGCGCCGCGGTGGCCGCGGCCGCATCGCTCTCCACAACGGACACTCGCGCGCCCTGGGTCGCGAACACCTGGGCGATGCCGGAGCCCATGCGTCCACCGCCGACCACCCCGATCGATTCGGGCACCTCGCTCGCACGCACCGCTTCCTCCGTTTCCGGGACCGGATCGACCGACCCGTTCACCCCTTGACACCCGTTCACGCGCTCGTTTTACTGAAGCTCATTAATAACCGTCCATTCGGTAAGTAAGCAAGGCGGTGGACCACCGTGTCGCACTCCGAACCCGACATCGCGGACGCAACGCGGACCATGCTCGCCACCGATACCGCCTCCACCTCCCTCGGCATCGACGTCGTGAAAGCCCGGGACGGGCACGCGGTCGCGCGGATGCGGGTGACCGAGCGGATGGTGAACGGGCACGGCATCGCCCACGGCGGTTTTCTGTTCCTCCTGGCCGACACGGCCTTCGCCTGCGCGTGTAACAGCCACGGACCGGTGACCGTAGCCGCCGGAGCCGAGATCTTGTTCGTCGCAGGCGTCCGACTCGGTGACGAACTGATCGCCACCGCCTCCGAGCGCACCCGCTACGGCCGCAACGGCATCTACGACGTCACCGTGCACCGCGAGACCCCCACGGGTCGGGAGGTGGTCGCCGAATTCCGGGGGCGCAGCCGCACCGTCGGACAAGTTCAGTAACGAGGAGTTCCCGCATGGCCACCCTGCACATCGACGTGCCGAGCACCAAGCGGCTGGGTACCGCACCGGCCGCGGCCGACCTGTCCCCCGCCGAACGCCTCAGTGTGGACGAGCTGCGCGCCCGTCAGCTGGAGCGGCTCCGCCGGACCCTGCGCCACGCGTACGAGAACGTGCCGCTCTATCGACAGAAGTTCGACGCGGCCGGGGTACATCCCGACGACTGCGCCGAGCTCGCCGATCTGGCGAAATTTCCCGTCACCACCAAAGACGACCTGCGAAAGACCTATCCGTTCGGCATGTTCGCCGTACCGCAGGAGCGGGTGCGCCGCATCCATGCCTCCAGCGGCACCACGGGCAAACCGACCGTCGTCGGCTACACCAACTCCGACCTCGACACGTGGGCGACGCTGATCGCCCGGTCCATCTTCGCCGCGGGCGGACGGCCGGGTCACAAGGTCCACGTCGCCTACGGCTACGGCCTGTTCACCGGTGGTCTCGGCGCACACTACGGGGCCGAGAAGCTCGGCTGCACCGTCGTCCCCGCCTCCGGTGGCATGACGGCCCGACAGGTGCAGCTCATCACCGACTTCCGGCCCGAGGTCATCATGGTCACCCCGTCGTATCTGCTCACGCTGATCGACGAGTTCGAACGACAGGGGATCGACCCGCGCAGCACGTCGCTTCGGGTCGGCATCCTGGGCGCCGAACCGTGGACCGAACGGATGCGCACGGAGATCGAGGAACGCCTGGACCTCGACGCGGTCGACATCTACGGCCTGTCCGAGGTGATGGGTCCCGGCGTGGCGCAGGAATGCGTCGAGACCAAAGACGGCCTGCACATCTGGGAGGACCATTTCTACCCCGAGGTCATCGACCCGGTCGAGGGAACCGTGTTGCCGGACGGCGAGACCGGCGAGCTGCTGTTCACCTCCCTCACCAAGGAGGCGCTGCCGATCATCCGGTATCGCACCCGCGATCTCACCGCTTTGCGCCCCGGCACCGCACGTCCGGCCTACCGGCGGATGGACAAGATCACCGGCCGCAGCGACGATCTGATCATCCTGCGCGGGGTGAACGTGTTCCCCACCCAGATCGAGGAGATCGTGCTCGACACCCCCGGCCTCTCCCCGCATTTCCAGCTGATGCTGAGCAGAAAGGACCGAAAAGATCACCTGACGGTGGTCGTGGAAGCGCATTCCGACACCTCGGCGGATCGTCGCGACGTGGCCGCGACCGAGGTCGCCACCAGGGTGAAGGACGGTGTCGGCGTCACCGTCGACGTCGATGTCGTCGATCCCGGAACCATCGAGCGCTCGGTCGGCAAGTTCCGCCGGGTACTCGACCGACGTCCGAGCGACTGAACCCGACTGGGATAATGAGGTCATGGCCAACACATCCCCGAACCGACCCGCCAAGCGGGGCAGGCCGGGCTATGACCTGGAGACGGTGCTCGGGGTGGCGGTCAAGCTCTTCAACGAGCGCGGCTACGACAGCACGAGCATGGAGGACCTCTCCCGCAAGCTCGGTATCACCAAGTCGGCCATCTACCACCACGTGCCAAGCAAACAGGAACTCCTGCGACTGGCAGTCAATCGGGGCCTGGACGGGTTGTTCACCGAGGTGGACAAGCTCGACGAGGTCGAGGGACGCACGATCGACAAGCTCGAGTACCTCGTGCGCGCGAGTGTCGGCGTGCTGGTCGATCAGTTGCCGTTCGTGACGCTGCTGTTGCGGGTGCGGGGCAACACGAAGGTGGAACGTGACGCCTTGGCGCGCCGACGCGAGTTCGACCAGATCGTCTCCGAGCTGGTGAGCAAGGCCGTCGCAGACGGTGACCTACGCCCCGACGTCGATCCCGCGACCGCCGCCCGACTGCTGTTCGGCATGGTCAACTCCCTGGTCGAGTGGTACCGGCCGCGCGGGGGCATCGGCGCCGACGCTCTGGCCGACACCATCGTCGCCGTGGCGTTCGACGGATTGCGCGTACGCGGCGAGGACTAGGGACCGACACCGCCGCCTCGAGTCCGACCTTTGTGGACTCACCACAGTGGTGTGGAACAACCGGTGAGCACTGTGGTTTCCTGCCGGAAGACCCCACCCACACGCGTGTTCCCCGACATACGCGCGGATCCTCCCACCAACGGTGGAATGAGGACGTTTCACTGCCTGGCCGGCCGCCGATTTGTTTGAACGCACCCACCTCGGGAAGACGATGTCCGCGTCGCTCGATGACACGCAGTGGACCTCAAGGGAGTTTTTTTTCGATGTTCTTTCACCGGCAGGAAGTGCAGTACAAGGCGACCCCGGACAAGCCCGACGCGGTCTACGCCCGCAAGCTGCAGGAGGTGCTCGGCGGCCAGTACGGCGAGATCACCGTCGCGATGCAGTACATGTTCCAGGGCTGGAACATGCACATCCCCGGCAAGTACCGCGACCTCGTATTCGGTATCGGCTCGGAGGAGTTCGGCCACGTCGAGATGCTGGCCACCATGATCGCCCAATTGGTGGAGAAGTCTCCGATCGGCGTGACGGAGGACGCGGTGCAGTCGGACCCCGCGGTGGCGGCCGTCATCGGCGGTACCGACCTGCAGCACGCGATCGTGTCGGGAGCGGGCGCCCGGCCGGTCGACAGCATGGGCAACCCGTGGCAGGGGTCGTATGTCACCGCCAGCGGGAACCTGATGGCCGACTTCACCTCAAACGCCAACGCCGAGATGCAGGGGCGGCTCCAAGTCTCCCGACTTTACCACATGACCGACGACCACGGCGTGCGGGACATGCTGGCCTTCCTGCTGGCCCGCGACACCATGCACCAGAACCAGTGGCTCGCCGCCATCGAGGAACTACGCGAGGAGGGCACCGAGAAACTGCCGGTGCCGAGCAACTTCCCGCAGAGCCAGGAACACACCGAGGTGTCGTACCAGTACCTCAACTTCAGCGACGGGCAACGCGCCGCCGAAGGGCGCTGGGCCTCCGGCCCCACACCGGACGGCAACGGCGAGTTCACCTACCACGACGGCCCCACCACCAGCGCCCCGTACCCGTCCATCACGCACCCCGACTCGCGCATCTACGGCACCACGGAATTGCCCAACACCATGGAGAAAATGGCCGGAGCCACGCAGGACAAGCTGAACAAGGGGTAGTCGAGGGGTTTGGTTCGAAAGACACGAGAGTCCATAATCTTCGGACGAGGTCGGGTTCTCCACCCCGTCCGAAGAGCCCGTCGCAGCCGGTTCACACCGATGGGCGCGAACTCCTGCCCACTTTCCTCGATCGCGCCTGCCGCGGCGACCGCTTATCCGGTCTGGCTTCCGTGCCCTGAGAGGAACCACCTGTATCGGCCCGAACCGCGATCGGCTGGTTCGCGAGCATGGTCGCCGGGCCGCGCGGCTTCCACCGACCTCGGCCCGGAGAACGGGACAGACAGCCGGCCACACCCATCCCATCGATACCCGCGAGAACCGATCTTCGCGCAGACTCGTACACGTCGGCGTGACGATGAGCGCGAACGACACACGACGACCGAGAAAAGCCCCTAGAATCCCCGTGATCCACGCCACCCCGGCGTGGAAGCGCTGCCTGGGGGATGCGTGAAATTCCGGAAATCGTACACACTGACCTGGTTCTCCGTGGCCCTGATGGCCGCCGGCGCCATCGGCACGATTCTGTTCGTCGGATGGCTGTTCAGCGACGCGGGCCGCCGCCACATCGTGATCCTCATCCTCTCGCCGCTCGTGTTCCTCATGGGCCTCTTTGGATTGATCGCCACGCTCGCGCCGCTCAGCCTGCACATCGACCAGTACGGCATCCGTGTCCGTAACAAGCGGACGCGGGTGAATCTGCCGGCCCCGGTGCCGTGGCAGGCATTCACCGCCGTCACCATCGAGCCCAAATCGGATGAGCCGGACGGCGGGCCGTACCTGGTCGTCTGGCCGTACGGACCGATTCCCGGGCTCTCGGAAGCCGAGGTGATACGCCGAGGCGACGCCGTAGGTGTTCCGGTGGTACGGCTCAGCGATCTCGCCCAGCCCGACGAGCAGCTCGCCGACGCCCTACGCCGGTTCGCCGGGCCACTCTTTCGCGAGGACACGACACCGGCGACATAGGCGGCTCGCTGAAACGCCTGCACGCCCGCCTGGAATGCCACTCGACCACGCCTTGAAAGCGGAGAAATCAGACAACAGAGTGACACAGACAGTAACCAGTCTGTCTACTATTCGTTGGCATGTGTCGAGAGCATCGAGGGCATTGAGGCGTGGGAAGGATTCCGATGAACTCTTCTGTGGCAGGCCGAACCGAGCAGGTTGTCGACACCGATCGGTATCCGATCTCCGCGCCGGAGACACCGGCCTGGTGGGAGGCGGTCGAACGGGTCCGGCAGGACCTGGAGCGCGACGGATGCAGCGTGTTGCCCGATTTCGTGCGCGGCTTCCGCCACGACGAGCTGCGGCGTGAAGGCTCCGACATCGCGCCCCACGCGCACTACGACGTCGAAGTCGTGAACGCCTACAACATCTCCACCGACACGGCTTTGCCGGAAGGGCATCCCGCTCACATCACCATGCAGCGACGCAACGCCTTCGTTGCCCGCGACCACATTCCCGCACGATCCATCATCCACCAGCTCTACACCGACCCCAATTTCCAACGTTTCCTCGCCGCGTGTTTCGGCCTGCCCGAGATCTACGAACTGGCCGATCCGCTCGCCGGACTGGTGCTCAACGTGGTGCGCCCCGGCATGGACCACCCGTGGCACTTCGACACCAACGAGTTCGCCGTTACCCTGCTCACCCAGGCGCCCGAGTCCGGCGGCGTGTTCGAATACTGCCCCGGAATCCGGTCCGAGAACGCCGAGAACTTCGCCGACGTGCGTTCCGTCCTCACCAGAGCTGGCGACCACCTGATCCGTCGCCTCTCGCTGCGCACCGGCGACCTCCAGCTGTTCAAAGGCCGCTTCGCGTTGCACCGCGTGACACCGGTGGAGGGGCCGACCGAACGGCACACCGCGATCTTCGCCTACAGCGCGCGCCCCGGCGTCGTCGGCAGCGTCGCCCGAACCCGGCAACTCTTCGGTCGGGTGACCCCCGAACACCTCGCCGAACGTCAGGCCGTCCGCGGCGACCGACTGCTGGACTGATAGCGCCTCCACCGATCCCTGCCAACCCGTGAAGCGTCCGCCCAATCATTTTCGAGGATCACCGTGAACACCCGTGAAAACTGGTCGAACAGCACCTTCGGCAACGAGGACTGCCTCCCCCGCGTCCCCTTGCCGACGTTGGAGGACAGCTGCGCTCGCTTCGTCGAGTGGTGCGCCCCTCTGCTGACCGCCGAAGAACTCGCGACGACCGAAGCGGCGGTGGCCGACTTCCTGCGCCCCGACAGCCCCGCGCACACCCTGCACGCCGAACTGCAACGCTATGCCGCCTCGGACGGTGTGCGGAGCTGGTTGGACCTGTTCTGGCCGTCACGCTACCTGGGTCGCCGGGACCGGATCGCGCTGAACGCGAACTTCTTCTTCCTCTTCACCCCGTCGTCACAAGCACAGATTTCCCGCGCCGCCTCGCTCATCGCGTCGACGGTGGACTACAAGCTGCGCCTCGACGCGGAAGCCATCCCACCCGCCTTGCAGCGTGGGCGCGCGTTGTCGATGGAGCAGAACAAATTCCTGTTCTCCACGACCCGCATCCCCGGCGAGGAGCAGGACACCGTCCGCGCGCCCTACAGTGCCGAGGAACCCGGCCCGTCGCGGGCCCGGCACATCGTGGTGTTCTTCCGGGGAAACATGTTCCGAATGGACGTGTTGGACCCCCAAGGCAACCCGTACTCGCAGGTGGACCTGGAAGCGGGGCTGGAGGAGGTCAGGAAAGTCGGTGCCGTCGCCGCGCAGAACCCGGTGGGACATCTGACCACCGAGGCGAGAGCGGAATGGGCAGCCGACCGGCGGGCGCTGCGGGCACTCCCCGGCAACGCCGACGCGCTCGACGCGGTGGAGACCGCGCTGTTCTGCCTGTGTCTGGACGACATCACCCCGGAGGACACGCAACAGGCCTGCGACCAACTGTTGCACGGTGACAGCGGTAACCGCTGGTTCGACAAGTCGGTGTCGTTCATCGTGTTCGCCGACGGCACGGCCGGTATCAACATCGAGCACTGTGGACTGGACGGCACCACGGTCCTGTCTTTCGTCGACACCGTGCTCACCACGCAGCCGGAACCCGTGTCGCCGAAGGGCTCTCCCCCGGTGACCCCCATCGAGTTCGCCCTCGACGAGGCACTGCGCACGAGTGTCCGCACCGCCGCAACCGCGTTCGCCGACTACGCCGCCGCGAACGCCACTACCACCGTGTCCTTCGACGACATCGGCTCCACTCGCATCAAGGAACTCGGCGCGTCCCCGGACGCGTTCATGCAGCTGGCCTACCAGCTCGCACACAAACGCACCAAGGGATTCACCGGCGCGACCTACGAATCGATCGCCACGCGCCAGTACCAGAACGGTCGCACGGAGGCGATGCGGGTGGTCACCCCCGAGGTGCTGCGTTTCGTCGACGTCATGGACGATCCCGACACCGACTCGGTCGAGCGTCTCTCGGCGTTCCATGCCGCGGCCACCGAACACGTGGCCCGGGCCAAGGAATGCCAGGCGGGGCAAGCCCCCGAACAACACCTGTGGGAGCTGCAACTCATCGCCAAGCGGCGTGGTGCCGAACTGGGTGTCGCCGCCGATCAGCTCGCCCTCTACGACACCCCGGGCTGGCGGATCATGCGCGACGACTACCTGAGTACGAGCTCGGCGCCCTCGACCAACATTCAGTACTTCGGGTTCGGCTCTACCAGCAGTCACTGCATCGGGGTCGCCTACGTCCTGCTGCCCGACCACGTCAACCTGTATCTGAGCACGCCACGGCCGGTGGCCGAGCAGATGCACGCGTTCGCCGAGAACCTGACCGTCGCCGTGTACGAGCTGGAGGACCTGCTCCTGGCCGACGGCTGATTTCGGCTGGTCAGCGGCCCGGTCGCCGGGGGAAGTCGTGCACGGCCCCCGGGGCCGGGCCGTCGGTGTCCTCCCGTAATCTGCGGGCGATGCCGTCGGCCGCCGCGCGCAGGTCGGGAACCAGTTTGGGCAGGTCGGCACGCGCCGAGTGCACTACCACTCCGATCGCGCCGGCGGGCTCGCCCGCCTCGGCCGGGATCGGCACGGCCACCGAGCACGAACCGAGGGTCATTTCCTCGTTCGTGAGCGCGTAGCCGCGGGTGACCGTGGTCCGTAGCTCCCGCAACAGCCTGCCCCGCTCGGTGATCGTGTATCGCGTGTGCCGCACCAAATTACGCTCTACATAGGACTGTATGACCTCCGGCTCGGCGTGGGCGAGCAGCGCCTTTCCCACCCCGGTGGAATGCAACGGCAGTCGTGTCCCGAGCCGGGAGATGGTCGGCACCGACCTGTGTCCGGAGAGCTTTTCCACGTAGAGAGCGTCGAACCCGTCGCGGACGGCGAGGTGGATGTTCTCCCGCGTCGCCTCGTACAGATCCTGCAGGAAAGGCAACGCGACCTCGCGGAATCTACTCGACACGCGAGCGAGCGAACCCAACTCCCACAGCAACAGCCCGATCCGGTAGTAGCCGTCCTCGTCGCGTTCGAGCGCGCGCTGTTGTTCGAGCTGACCGACCAGCCGGTGCGCTGTAGCCAGCGGTAGTTCCGCCCGCTGCGCGAGTTCGGTCAACGACAAGCGCGGATGGGCCGGATCGAAGGCGCGAAGAAGCGCGAACACACGGCCGCTCACCGACTGGCCCGGTTTGCCGGTGTTCCCCGCCATCGGCTGCCCTTCCACCTCGTCGCCCGGATCGACACCCGGCGTGCCGCCACTGTAGTCGCCGGGCCGACCATCACCATGGTGCGGGTTTTCACTGGATGGAAGCCAAAACTGGTCAGGAGGGCACCGTGGGTCGTTGAGTGAGGCACATGCGAACGCAAGTCGGAATCGTGGGAGCCGGACCTGCCGGACTGATGCTGTCCTTGTTGTTGGCGGAGCGGGGAATCGACTCCGTCGTCGTCGAGGCACGTAGTCGCTCGGCGATCGAGCAGACCATTCGCGCCGGTGTCCTCGAACAGGGCACGGTGGAACTGCTCGATCAGTGCGGTGTCGGCGACCGCGCGAGGGCCGAAGGTGCCAGGCACGACGGCATCGAACTCCGGTTCCGCGGCGAGGGGCATCGGATCGACTTCGCAGGTCTGGTCGGGCGGTCGGTGTGGCTGTATCCGCAGCATGAGGTGCTCACCGACCTCATCGCCGCGCGACTCGCGGCCGGCGCCGACATCCGGTTCGAGTGTTCCGACGTCGAGCTTCGCGAGGTCACGTCCGACCGACCGGTGATCGCGTTCACCGAGGCGGACGGCACCCGAGTCGAGCTGGAATGCGACGTGATCGCCGGCTGTGACGGTTCGACGGGCATCAGCAGGAACAGCATCCCGGCTTCCGCCCGCACCGACCATTTCCGGGCTTATCCGTTCGGCTGGTTCGGCATTCTCGCCGAGGCACCACAGTCAGCTCCCGAGCTGATCTACGCCCATTCCGAGCGGGGATTCGCGTTGATCAGCACGCGAACACCGACCGTGCAACGCATGTACTTCCAGTGCGACCCCGAGGAGAACGCGGACGACTGGAGCGACGACCGCATCTGGGAGGAGTTGCAGACACGCGTGGCCGGAAACGGTTTTCGACTGGCCGAAGGGCGGATCTTCCAACGCAGTGTGCTTCCGATGCGTAGTTACGTCTGCGAACCCATGCAGTACGGCCGGTTGTTCCTGGCGGGCGACGCGGCCCACACCGTTCCGCCCACCGGCGCGAAGGGCCTGAACCTCGCTGTCGCCGACGTGCTGGTGCTCGCGCAGGCACTTGAGTCCTTCTATTCGACCGGGGTCACCGAGCGGTTGGAGAACTACGGCGCCACCGCGTCCCGCCGGGTGTGGCGGGCCCAGCATTTCTCGTGGTGGATGACCTCGATGTTGCACACCGACCCGCACGGCAGTCCCTTCGACCTGCGGCGCCAACTCGGGGAACTCGATTCGGTCACCAGCAGTGTCGCGGGCTCGACCTATCTGGCCGAGGCCTACACCGGGTGGCCGCTGTCCCTCTGACGAAGGTGTCGCAAGCGACGGTGGGACGATGACGGTGTGACAGCGGATCGTCCCACCACCGGAGCACCGTCTCGAAACCCTGAGCCGCCCCTGACGTTGTACCTGGTCAAGCGGCTCGAACTCGTCGTGCGCGCACTGCTGGACGATGCTTTGCGGCCGCTCGGGGTGACCACGTTGCAGTACACGGCGCTGAGCGTGCTGCAGCGACGTGGCGGCCTGTCCTCAGCTCAACTGGCCCGCCGGTCATTCCTCCGTCCCCAGACTATGCACGAGATGGTGCTGACACTCGAACGGCGTGGGTTGATCAGCCGAGAACGCGACCCCCGAAACCGGCGGGTCCTGCTCGCCAACCTCACCGACGAAGGCGAAGCCCTGCTCGCGCGATGTGAACCGCTGGTGCTCGAACTGGAGGAGCGGTTGCTGTCCCAGCTCGGCCCGAGTGAGCGCCGAGTGTTCAGGGACAGCCTGGAACGTGGAATCTCAGTACTCGGAGCACTGGCACACGGCGGCGGTACGGAGTCGCGGGACTGACCGCACGCCCACCGGTCTCACCCGTAGAGTTCGCGGATCCTGCCTTTGAGCAGCTTGCCGGAGCCGGTGGTCGGCAGGGAGTCGACGAACTGGAATCGCCGGGGCACCTTGTAGGCGGCCAACCTCTCCCTCAAATAGGCGACGAGCTCGTCGACGACCAGCTCGACCCCCTCGGCGGGCACGATCACGGCTTTACCGACCTCACCCCATTTCTCGTCGGGGACGCCGATGACCGCGCAGACGTCGATTCCGCCGTAACCGTAGAGTTCGTTCTCCACCTCGGCCGGGTAGACGTTTTCCCCACCGGAGATGATCACATCCTTGATCCGGTCGACGAGGTAGAGATAGCCATCATCGTCCACAGTGGCCACATCGCCGGAGCGGAACCACCCGTCCCGCAGCACACGTGAGGTCTCCTCCGGTCTACCCCAATAGCCCCGCATCACGTTGGGGCCGCTGACCACGACCTCGCCCCGCTGTCCCGGCCCGACATCCTCGCCGCTCCCGTCGACGACCCGGACATCGGTGAAGAACGACGGTACTCCGGCCGAACCGATCTTCGTCTTGGCGTGCTCGCGGTCGAGGATGGTGACCCCGGGCGCCGCCTCGGTCATCCCGTAGCCCTGGACGAAACTCAGCCCACGATCAAGGTAGCGGCGAATGGTCTCGGTGGGGACGGGCGCTCCACCGCAGCTCAGGGTTCTGACACTCGACAGGTCCGCCGACAACCATCGCGGATGGGCGGCGAGCGCGTTGAACATGGTCGGCACACCGAACATCCACGTCACCCGGTGCCGCTCGATCGACTCCAGCACAGCCTCCGGGTCGAACGTGTCCTGGAGGACGACGGTACCGCCCTTGAGCAGGGTGGGCAGGCAGCTCATGCCCAACGCGGCGGCATGGAACAGTGGGGCCACCACCAGCGTGACCTCGTCGTTGGCGAGTTCACTCTCGACGAGGACGTTGACGCAGTTCCACGTGAGGTTGCCGTGCGTGAGTACGGCACCCTTGGGCCTGCCGGTGCTGCCCGACGTGTACATGATCAGACAGGGGTCGTCGAGCCCGACGGGCTCACAGACGAAGTCGGTGGGTGTCGCTTCGAACAGTTCCTCGTACTCGTGGTCCGCCCCACCACCTCCGTCCACCGCGACCGTCCGCAGGTGTCGTGCCGTAGTCGTCCGCGTGAAGGTGTCCTCGTGCTCACCGGTGTAGACGAGCACGCTCGCGCCGGAATCGGCCAACACGTGGTCGACCTCGGCGGCGGTCAGGCGGACGTTGACGGGCACGAACACCGCACCGAGCATTCCGCTGGCGAACAAGCACTCCAAGTACGCCGGTCGATTCGGCCCCAGATAGGCCACCCGGTCACCGAACCGCACCCCGAGGCGGTGTAAACCGTGTGCCACACGCGTGGCCCGCTCGTCGAGTTCGGCGTAGTCGAGGCTGCCACCGCGAAACCGAACGGCGGTCTTGTTCGGCGTCATGCGGGCACGACGCGTCGGCCAGGAACCCAAACCGTGATTGAGCATGCCTGTCCCTTCCGCCGAGAAACGCGCTCACTTGGTCGGGTCGAAGGACTCAAGCCCCGGGCGGTAGGACTTGTCGTCCAGGAACTGTTCGAGCCCCTTGGCTCGGGACCGGGCACGGTCGAGTAGCTGGGACTGCTCCAGCTTGGCGTAGAGGTAGTCCTCCGCCTGCTCCCACGGCATGTCGCGGCTCATCTTGTAGCCCAGCTTGGCCGAGTGCAGCACGACACGGTTCATCGACGCCAGCTTCAACGCCACTTCGCGAGTGCGCTCACGCAGCCGTTCGGCGGGCAGCGCTTCGTTGACCAGACGCAAACGTTCGGCCTTGCGGCCGTCGAACCGCTCCCCGGTCATGATGTAGTACAACGCATCACGCTGACTCAACGTCGCGGCCAATGCACGCGTCACCACGCCGCCCGGCGGAATTCCCCAGTTTATTTCGGACAGTCCGAATTGAGCGTTCTCGTCGGCGAAGGCCAAGTCACACGCCACCAACGGGGTGAAAGCACCTCCGAAACACCAGCCGTTGACCATGGCGATCGTCGGTTTGCTCCACTTGGCCAACCGTTTCCACTGCCACTCCGCACTCGCCCGACGCACGCGGAGCTGCACGGTGTAGTCGCCGACCTCGTCGACATCGCGGAAGTACTCCTTGAGGTCCATACCGGCGGAAAAGGCCTCGCCCGCGCCCGTGAGCACCAGAACCCGACAGCGGTCGTCTCCTTCCAAGTGGTCCAGCACGCGGACCATCTCGTCGTTCAACGTCGGATTCATCGCATTGCGCTTGGCCGGGCGGTTCAGCGACACCCACGCGATTCCTTCGTCGAACTCCACGGAAACGGTGTCACCCCACGGTTCCTCGGCACTCTGCCTCATCACGGACCTCCATAGTTGTCAGGATTGCTGATATACCAGATAGCAAGCCGCGGAACACGACGTCAACAGCCATTCACCGACACCTCGGACGATCACTCGAACACCTCATCGACGAATACGCACGGTCAGCCCCGCGCACCGTCCTCCACTCGACAGGCGGAAGACAAGAAAAACGTCGATGTCCAAGATGAAAATCAGGACAGAGCCGGTGAAAAGTCCAAAACACGCGTTTCGGCAAGAGTGATCCAGGTGAATGTCGGGGACATCTGAAGCGAAGCGAGAAAGGTCGATAATCGATCCTCGAAAACCTGATCGACCGACTGGGAACCCGGTCTCATTCGCCGTCCACTCAAGTGAAGAACTCGCCCGAGAAGTCAAAGGACACATCCATCGGATCGACAAGAAACGCGTAGAGGAGAACCCCGGTTACTCTCCTCAACGCAAAGCCGACATCATCCCCGCCTCCAGGCGAGACTTCACCACCGCCCCGTGGGACGTCCTCGGTTTACTCGGCCGGGCCACGGCCCTGTCCTCACACGGGTCCTCTCGCGCATTGTCGCAACAGTGGAACAGTCTGAAGTACATCAGCGTTTTCCAGGAGAACCCACACGACCGCATGGAGTTGTCCGTGGACGAAAAAATCCCGGAGTTCTTCCGAAAGGCCGTCCAAGCGCAGGATCTGGGCTTCGCGTTCGGGCTCGCGACCGCGCTCGACATCGCCCAACGTCGCCATCCCGAATACCGATTCGATCAACTCGCCAGAGCCTCCGAAGAGGTCCACACCACTGCGATGGGCCCGGAGCACGCATCGGCGACGACTTCCTCCAACCGGACACCGGTGTGCACCGGGACACCGGAATCGAGCTCGCCGGCATTCGCCTCGTCGGAACGGACCATGTCTTCCGGTTCCAAGGACAACGAGTGGAGGTCTTCTCGGCACTGCCCGAAAAGCTGTACACCACGCTGTACAACCAGGACTTCGAGAACTGGGAGACAGCTCGAAGGACCGTATGCGAACAGTGGCGTAGCAACCGGAAAACGCGCCGAAGCGCAGTGGGCCGAAGACCGGCGGGGGCTCATCACCATGGACGACGACGGCGCCGTATTCGGCCTGCGGGTGATGGGTACGGGGCATCCACTCGACTGACCCGCCGAACATGGCGCGACCGGCCTGCTGCGATCACCGGACTTCAGCACCGAGTCACCGAAAGCTGTGGGAGGCCATCGAGAGGCAACAGTCGGGAAGCCGACCGAGAAGCTGCCGAGAAGCTTGTGGAAGGCCGCGCCACGTGACCGAACGGCTCCGCAGGCGACTGGACGCGGTCACGTACCCCCTTCGGCACGACCTCCGATCATAGTGTTAACAGTTGTTACACACCCCGTCAACAGTTGTTACTCATTGGCGGAGCCAGTAGAGTGCCGTGCTGCCTGGCTGCTGAGTGAGCTTCGGAGCCCCACCATGAGCGAGACCCCGACCACCTTCGCCGAGAAGTTGGCATTCCTCATCGAGACGATGCACCCGGCTTCGCGGGGGCCGTACGACGACGGGGAACTCGCTCAGGCCTGGGGCGTGTCACGGCAGTACGTGTGGCAGCTACGGACGGGCAAACGCGCCGAACCACGGCACACCGTCGCCATGAAGATCGTCCGCTTCTTCGGCGTCCCGGAGGACTACTTCGTCGACGACGACACCACCGTTTCCGTGATGCGCCAGGTCCAGGACCTCATCAACGCCCGTGACGCCTCCCCGAACGCGAACGACCCACGGGAAGACGTGGAGCTTCGTCGGCTGACGTTACGGATACTCGGACTCTCCGCCGACGAACGCGAAGTCGTCTCCACGGTCGTGGACAAACTTCGACCCTACGACCAGACGCCGCGTCATCGTCGCACCCGCCGCAAGCCCATCCCACCCGACAGGGGATGACCTGGGCTCATGCACCAAGATCGCCATGACGCACCCGATAGCCGGGACGTCCCGTCCCGGTGTGTGCGGGCGGCTTCGACAAACGCGTGTCCGGTCAATTCGTCGGGAGGGGGCGACACAGTGAATCACGCCGAGGTTCGACACCGCTGCGAAACGCTCGTCGAAAACGTGCTGAACCGAACCGGCATCCCACAACCCTGGGACATCAACGAGTGGCTGAACTGTCTGGAACGGGCACGCGGACGCGACATCGACCTGTGTGCCCTGACCTGGGAACCGGGGGACGCGACGGGAGCGTGGCAGCCACGCGGCGACCACGACGTGATCGCCTACCCGGCGAACACCTCGGGCTACCACCAGAACCACATCATCCTCCACGAGGTCGGCCACATGCTGTTCCAACACCCCAGCCGTTGCGTGTTGTCCCGCAAGGAAGCGCGCCGTATCGCGCCGAACCTCAGCGCCAACGCGTTCACGCACCTGTTCGGCCGGGCCCACGGCACCGTCGAGGAATACGAGGCCGAGCAGTTCGCGCACATCCTGCACGCGAGGGTCACGACGCGGTCGGTTCCTCGCAGCCGGAACTACCGGTCTCCACAGGACGACACCACCGCCTCCCTGGCCGCTCGGCTGGCGGACACCTTCGACGAGCCGTGATGGGAAGCATCGTGAACTTGGCCGCCGGTTTCGCGGCCATCGCGGGTGGTTCGGCACGGTTGGTGTGGGCGCGCGGGAATCTCTCCCCGGCAACGCGGTACCTGTGTCTGGGGGTGATCGCGGCGGGCTTGTCGGCCGCACTGTCGGCACCGGGGGTGTTGGCGGCCGCCGCTCGCGTCGAGCCGCATCCGAACGTGACCCGGCTGTTGGTCAACTGCATCGGCATGGTCGCCGCCTGGTGTGTACACAGCCTGCTCATCCACCTGGTGACCGAGGAGACCACACGGGCTCGCACGGCGGTGCGGTTCCAGGCCGTGGTGCTGGTACTGGTCATCACCGCCATGTCGGTGCTCTTCCTGTCGGCCGAGATGACGTATCGCCCGGATTTCCTCGACGCGTTCGCCGACCTGCCCGGAGTGTACGGATACCTGCTGTTGTTCGGCGGTTATGTCGGCTGGAGCATGGTGCGGTTCGTGCAGCTCATGGGCCGGTATGCCGGGCTCACCGAGCGCCGGTGGCTCCAGGTCGGGATGCGCACCATGCAGGTCGGGGCGGGCTTCGGGGTGGCGTGGGCGGTGCACAAGGTCGTCGCGTCGACGGCCGTGTTCACCACCGGTTCGTCCTATCCCGGTTCGAGCGTGCTGGCGTCGGCGTTGCCTGCCGCCTGTGTCGCCCTGGTCGCCGTGGGGGTCTGCATCCCGGTGGGTGTCCCGGCGGTGACAGGACTGTTGCTGCGGACGAAACGGCGACGACAGTACCGGAGTCTGGAAGCGTTGTGGACGGCTCTGTCGCCGGTGATCGCCCGAGTGCGGCCCGTCGACACGGTGGGTCAGACCATTCACGAGCGGTTGAGCGCACGTGTCGTCGACATCCTCGACGCACTACTGGTGCTGGCTCCGTATCGGGACACGGCGGACAGCGGTCACGCGGACGCGGAACGAGAGGCCGCCTCGATCACCACCGCACTGGCCCGGTGGCGGTCCGGTTCCGATCCCGTGCTGGATACGGTTCCCGAGCCGGGGCGCACAATGGACGACCTCGACGGGGAAGTCGCGTGGCTCCGCCGTGTCGCACGGGCGATGCGACGACGACCCGCGCCGACATCGGACAGTGTCATCGAGGACCGGTAGAGGTCCCCAAGGACTGGCAGAGGAAGACTTGAGCGTTCGAACGGACACCGAACCCACCACCGGATCGATGTGGGCGAAGGTGCTGAGTGAAGTGTTCGCCCCCTGGGTGCTCGTGATCGTGTTGTCGGGCGCTGTGGCCTGGCAGGCGACACACGCGGTGCTGCCCGCGACCGTATGGGGCCTCGTGATCGCCTTGACCAGCAGCGTCATTCCCATGGGCGTGATCGTGTGGGGGGCTCAGCGAGGCCGGTGGGACGGACACCATGTGCGGGACCGAGAAGGCCGGTTGGTGCCTTTTCTAGCGCTGATCGTGTTGAGCGGGCTCGGTCTCGCGCTGCTGGTGGTGTTGGACGCACCGTGGCTTTTGGTGGCGTTGGACATCGCCATGCTGGTGTGCCTGCTGGTGACGGGCGCGATCACGATCTGGTGGAAGGTGTCGATGCACGCAGCCGTCGCCGCCGGCGCGGTCGCGATCCTCGCGGTGACGTACACGCCGTGGCTGTGGACACTGCTGCCCGTGGGGGGAGCGGTGTGTTGGTCCCGAGTGCGTTTGCAGGACCACACCACCGCGCAGGTGACGGTGGGGTCGGTGCTCGGGGTCCTCGTCGGAGGCGGGGTCTTCGCGCTCGTGTTGTGAGCACGGTCGTGCGCCGGTGCGTTCACGAGGCGCCGCCGACGAGGAGACCGACCCCTTGCCGCACCACATCCGTCCAACGGTGTGGGAATCGTGCCGCCGCATCCTCGAGGTGGGGGAAGGAGTCGAGCGCGACCGCCGAATAGCCGGGAGCGGCGTGGTGTGCGCGCCGGGCATTGTCGTAGGCGATGGCGTGTCCGGCGACCATCGCGGTGATCGCGTAGGACCGTCCTAGTACCTCGTCGGCCGCGGTTCCGGCGAGGCGCAGCAGACGGCACAGTTCGTCGGCCAACGACAGGTACGACGGTCCGAGCGGTGTGCGTTCGAGTACGAGCGGAGCCGCCCAGGGATGTCGGACGAGGTGGTCGAACCAGCCGAGCGCGAGTGCGGTGACGTCGTCGCCCGCGGTGGCGGTGAGCTCCGCCAATTCGGTTCCCAGCGCGTGGTCGAGCGCGAGGTCGAGCAGATCGTCGCGTCCCCGCACATGCCCGTACAGGCTGGCCGGTGCGACCCCGAGTCGCTGGGCCACCGTGCGCATCGACAACGCGGGTGCTCCCCCGTCGTCGAGTACGGCGACGGCGGCCTCGGCCAGCGCCGCGGCGGTGAGCACCCGCCGGCGTTCCCGACCTCGCCGTTCCGCCGTCCAGTACGACATGCCACCATCGTAAGCAAAACGAACACCGTTCGCTTAGGAGGTGGGATGAGGCTCCGGAACGCCCTCCCCGTCGCCCATGCCGACGTGCTGCTGCGTCCGCTCGCCGAACGGGACGCCGTCGCCTACGCCGAGGGGACCACCGATGACGCGGTACGCCGATTCGCGCACCTTCCACTACCCGAATACACCGCCGAAACCGTGCGCACTCTGGTGCGCACGGATGTCCGAGCCGGACTGGAGAACGGCACGCTCGCCGTACTGACCATCGCCGACGCGGTCGACGACATCTTCCTCGGCAGTCTCGTTCTCTTCGACATCACGGCGCACACGGCCGAGGTCGGTTTCTGGCTGTCCCCGAACGCACGCGGACTCGGCGTTGCCACGAAGGCATTGACGGCCGCGGTCGTTCTCGGCGACCGACTCGGGCTGCACACCCTCACAGCGCGTACCGACCCCGCGAACACCGCATCCCGGCGCACACTCGTCGCCGCGGGGTTCGAAACGGTGGGCGCTCCGCACGAGAGCACGGCCCCGTCCGGAGCCCACGTGCGCACCCAGCACTACCGGCTGCGTCTGAACTGAGGGCACGACGCGCCACGGTCCGGCATCGGCCGACGGACACGGTCGGCCGCTCGACGCGGGAACGTTTTTCCGCTTATTCCCTACTCCCGTCGGTTCCGCCGACGACGCTCCGGCACGCATGATCGAGGCGCCCTCCGGCCTCGTTTCTTCACAAAGGAGCTTGCCGTGCGTCGTCTCGCGGCCCTCGCCGCCGTCGCCGCCATCGGTGCGACCGTCCTCGTCACCGGGCCTTCGGCCCAACCAGCTCTCGCCTATCCACCCACACCGCCCGGTGAGTCGGTCACCCGCGACCACCTCACCCAGCTCACCGTCGCCCCCGACGACTCCATGGACGGCTACGACCGGGATCTGTTCCCCCATTGGTCCTCCCAGAACGGTACCTGCGACACCCGGGAAACCGTGTTGCAGCGGGACGGCACGAACGTCACGGTCGATGACGACTGCAGCCCGACCGGCGGCAGTTGGTACAGCGTGTACGACGCCCAGTGGGTCTCCGACAGCTCCGACGTGCACATCGACCACGTCGTCCCCCTGGCCGAGGCATGGCGCACCGGGGCACGCGACTGGAGCGACAGCGAACGTGAGTCGTTCGCCAACGACCTCGGGTCGTCACAGCTCATCGCCGTCTCGGGATCGAGCAACATGTCCAAAGGCGATTCCGGGCCGGAGCAGTGGCGTCCGGACAACACCGGCTACTGGTGCATGTACGCGCGGTCGTGGGTCGATGTGAAGTACCGCTACGACCTCACCGTCAGCGAGGACGAGGTCGCCGCTTTGAACGACTTGCTGAACAGCTGCTGAACGACAACTTGACCACGGGGTCGTGTGATGCCTCCCGCGTCACCCCGGCCCGCATTGCGAAGGCCACCTTCCACTGCACCACGTGCAGGGAAGGTGGCCTTCCTCCACCCCCGGGTTGGAGCTATCCGGTCAGTTCTCCGCGCGAGCCCACGCCTTCGTCAGGGCGACCTTTCCGCCCGTCTGCAACAACGCACCCGCGTACAACCGGGCCGCGAGCATGGTGACCACCACGACCGTGGCAGCGAGCACGCCCAGTGACGCCAACGCCTCCCAGGTCTGTGCCTCCCCGGTGAACGCCCGCACCGGCATCGCCACGGCCGCCGAGAACGGCACGTACGACATCACGGTCATCACCACCGCGTTCTCCGACAACATCAGCACCGCGAAGTACGGCCCCATGACGAGCAGCATCACCAGACCCATGCTCGTGCTGAGGTCCTCCTGCCTGCTCACGACCGCGCCCGAGACCGCCCACATCGCGGCCAGCAGCAAAAAGCCCAAGCACATGAACGGCACGAACCAACCGAGCGCGGGCAAAAGCACCGACAACAGTTCCCCGTGGTCTCCGATGCTCAGCGCGATCGGCGCCGCGATCGCCACCACGACGACCTGCCCGAGCGTCAGCAGCGCATGCCCCAGGATCTTGCCCGCCAGCAGCGCCCGCACCGGAACCGTCGCCACGAGGATCTCGACGATACGGGTCTGTTTCTCCGTCACCGTGCTCTGGGCGATGGCCACTCCGCCGATGCCGAACATGACGAACAGCAGCGCGAACGCCATGATGACCAGCGCACGTTCCCCCTGACCGACGTCGGAAGTCTCCAACAGGTCCACGGGCGGCACCGTGCCCAACGCCGTGACGACCTCCGAGGGCGGGGACGACAGCGCGACCACCCGCACCCCCGTGGCCGACTGCCCCGTGGTGTCCGGCACCACTGCGGCGTCGACCTCCTCCTCCCGAACGAGGTCCTGCGCGGCGGCGACGTCCTCCGCGGGAACGACCTCGACGTCGGCCTGCTCCAGCACCGCGTTCACCGAGGAGTCCACCACGGCGACGCTCGTGCTCCCCGTGAACAGCTTCGGCAGGACGGAGGCCGCGAACAAGGCCACGACGATCATGCCGAGGCCGATCCAGAAACCCTTCGTGCGGACGTATGTCTTGATCTCTCGCTCGGCCACCAGCCACGTCGCCGTGGCGAACGACGCGCCGCCCTCGGGCTTCTCACTCGCGTCACCGGTGCGGTGCTGCGGTTCCTGCGTGGTGACGCTCATCAGATGACCTCCTTGAAGATTTCGTCCAGCGAAGGCAGCACAGGCGTGAAACTGCGCACCGCGCCCCGATCCAGCGCCGCCCGCAACACGTCCTGGTCACCGGGCCCGCCACTGTCCAATTCGAACACAGCACGGGGGCCGTCCAGGTCGAGGATCCGCACCCCGGGCAGGTCACGCAGCCATCCCGCGTCGTTGTCGACCACGAGCTCGTACCGCGAGCCGCCGTAACGAGAGCGCAGTTCCTCGCGGTCACCGTGAGCCGCGATCCGCCCTCCCGAAATGATCACCAGGTCGTCGCAGAGCTGCTCGACGATCGCGAGCTGGTGGCTGGAGAACAACACGGGCACGCCCTCGGCGGCCCGCTCACGCAGCACGCTCAACACCGTGTCGACGGCGATGGGGTCGAGCCCGGAGAACGGCTCGTCGAGGATCAGCAGCGCGGGATCATGCACCAGTGCCGCTGCCACCTGGACGCGCTGCTGGTTACCGAGCGACAGGTCTTCCAGCTTGTCGTTCGCCCGTCCCCCCAGGTCCAACTGTTCGAGCAGGCGCTTGGTGTTGCGACGTGCCGTGGCGCGGTCCAGACCGTGCAGCTGGCCGAGCCACTCGACCTGCTCGCCGATCTTCATCTTCGGATACAACCCACGCTCTTCCGGCATGTAACCGAAACGCTGGCGCAGTGACGGGGTCACCGAGCTGCCGTTCCACGTCACCGACCCTCCGTGAGGGGCGAGCACCCCGAGGATGATGCGCATCGTGGTCGTCTTGCCCGCGCCGTTGGCGCCGAGGAAGCCCGTCATTCGGCCCGGGCGCACCTCGAACGACACGTCGTCGAGCACCCGGTTCTCACCGAACCGGCGGCTGATCCCTGTCACTGTCAACATGCCGGTCAGTCAAGCAGGAATCGAACACCGTGTCGTCCAACCGGGGGACGATTGCTCCCTCCTCCGAGGGAGGGACACGACAATCAAGCGCTACCGGGAGTGACGATTCCGTTCTCGTAGGCGAACACGACGGCGTGGGTGCGGTCCCGCAGATTCAACTTGGTGAGAATGCGGGACACATGTGTCTTCACAGTGGTCTCGCCGAGGAACAGCTGTTGGGCGATCTCCGCGTTGCTCGCCCCCTTGGCGAGCAACGACAACACCTCGAACTCCCGGTCGGTGAGCTCCTCCGGACGACTCGGCGGCCCGGCTACCGCCATCGGCGTGGAGAACCGCGCGATCACCCGACGGGTGACCTCGGGCGACAGCAACGCGTCACCACGCGCGACGATCCGAACGGACTCGATCAAATCCTCCGGCGAGGCGTTTTTGAGCAGGAACCCGCTCGCTCCCGCACGCAACGCCTCGAACAGGTAGTCCTCCCGGTCGAACGTCGTGAGGATGATGACCTTCGTCGGGTGGGCGGCCCCGGAGGAACCGAGCAGCCGGCGGGTCGCCTCCAGGCCGTCGAGCCTCGGCATCTGAACGTCCATGAGGACGACGTCCGCCCGCTCGCGCGTGGCGACCTCGACCGCTTCCCGACCGTCCCCGGCCTCGCCGACCACCTCGATACCTTCGCCGGAGGACAGGATCACCCGGAACCCGGCGCGCACGAGGTGCTGGTCGTCCGCGAGTACGACCCGCAACGGCCTGTCGTCGTCGCCTTTCGCGGGCACCGCTTCGTCGGTCACCGGGTCGGTCACCAGCTGCTGTCCTCCTCGGCCACGCCGTTTTCCGTCCACCCTTTGCTCACCTGTGGGCGGGGGAACCTCGCGCGAACACGGTACCCCTCCTGCCGCCGCGGCCCCGTCTCCAGTTCACCGCCGTGCACGGCGACGCGCTCGCGCATCCCCAGCAGTCCGAGGCCGGTGCCCTGCTTCCGCCCCGGGCCGGAGGGGCCGCGCCCGTCATCGGTGATCTCCACTTCGAGGCCGACGTCGAGATAGCGCAGGCGCACTTCCACCGAGCGGGCCGCGGCGTGTTTGACCACGTTCGTCAACGCCTCCTGCACCACCCGGTAGGCCGTCAAAGCCACACCGTCCGACACGGGATAGGGCTCGCCGTAGATCGCGAACGTGGCTTCCAGCTCGGCCGATCGCGTGTGCTCCACGAGATCGGGCAGCTCGGTCAGTCCGGGAGAAGCGGCGTGTGACGTGTCGTCGGTGTCCTCGGACCGCTCCTCGGATCCGGGGTCTGCTCGGAGCACGCCGAGCAGACCCCGCAGTTCGTCGATGGCGGTACGGGCCGTCTGCTCGACCGTGTCCAACGCCGTTCGCGCGAGCTCGGGATCGGTGTCGAGCACTCGACGTGCCGCCCCGGCCTGGATCCCCATCACCGACACGTGGTGCGCCACGACATCGTGCAGATCCCGGGCGATGCGGACGCGTTCGGCCACGATCGCCCCGCGAGTGTTCTCCTCCTGCGACAACCGCAGCTGCTGCGCCTGGTCCTCCAACTCGGCCTGGCGACGGGCCGACAGCCACGCCACCTCGCCGAAGAAGTAGGCGGACAGGAAGAACACCAGGTTGAAGACGATGTTGTAGAGCACGGCGGCCAACACCGGATCCAACGGACCCGGTGCGGTCGGAAAGGGCTCGGGGGCGAACAACTCCTTGACGATCGACAGCCCGAGCCAGCAGAACATCACCACGATGACGCCGACACGCGACCACCGCGCCGCGGCCCGATTACGTTCCCATGCCCCGACGGTGTAGATGGCGAGGAACAAGGCGATGGACGGCACCAGATTGTCGCCGAGCTGCCGGGCCTGCACGAAGATGAACAGGACACTGACCACGGCGAGTACGGCCAGCGGATAGCGGCGACGCACGACCAACGGCGCGGTGACGGCCGCGCCCAACAGCAGCTGTTCACCCAGCGATGGGGCCTGACCGAACGCGAGAAACCCCATGCTGTTGACCAGCAGGAGCGTGAACTCGGCTCCGGCGAGCACTGCCAGCGCACTCCATATGTCGCGACGTTGCTGCCGAGGAGTGGGAAGTGGGCGTCGCCACTGCTGCCAAACCGGTTCGCTGTCCTCGCTCGCCCTTGCCACGTGAGTCAACGTAGCAAGGGCGCCGAAGCACTCCCGTGGACGCCGGAGCCCGTGCGGGTCACCGTGCCTCGCCGAACGCGGCGGAGGTCACGTCAGCGCGTTCCCGCACCACGCGATCCCCGTAGGCGGCGGGCCGCACGACCTCCAACACCAGGCAGAACTGACCGGACAGGCCGTATCGCGACAGCAACGTTCGATAGTTCTCCGACAGATACCGCGCGGCGGCCCGGTTGGTGATGGCGGTCTGTCCGCAGACGGTGAACAACGGCTTGCGGCTTCGGCCGGTGTCGACCTTGGCGAGCGCCACGAACTCGACCTCCCCCGGCACACGCGTGAACACCTCACCACCCACGCGCAAATGCAACGCGTCGCCTGCCTCCGCGTACGGGTCCATCGACACCCCCGGGAGGAAGGTCTCCAGGTGTGCGCTCATCCGCGTGTTCGCCTCGGGCCCACCGACACAGAACTCCGTGGCGGAATGGAAGGTGTCGTCGAACAGGACGTTCTGTCCCTGGACTTTGAGCACGACGTTCGCCCCGCACTCCCGGGCCACGGTGGCGATCTCGACGATGGCGGCGACGTCGAGCTGATTCACGCTGTACGGCGAGGACGAAGCGGCGTGGCGGGGTGCCACGATCACACACTCGGCCCGCTCCTCCAAACCGAAGAATCGCCGACGACGAGCATCACGCCGACGACGCCGCACCCGTTGGAACAACCACACCGCGGTCCCGGCGATCACGCTGGCGAGCAGGTTGATGGACAGATCCCCGATGTTGGACTCCATCGACCCTCCCTAGCCCGTGCGCGATCACAGTAGTGGATCACTGTGACCACGGGGCGTCATACCGGGACGACCCCCGCGACGATGGCCACGAGCAGGCCCGCGACGAGGCACCAGAGCGCGGGGGTGACGTGGCGGAACTTGCGTCGCGCGACGACGCTGACCGCCCACGTCTGTTCGGCGATGGCTCTCGAGAGGCGTTCCTCGTCCGCCAACAGTTCCTGTGACGCGGCGACATAGTCGGCGGGCCGCGCGTAGCTTGCGGCGATGGTCTCGAAGTGCAGCAGCCCAGATCCCGTCGAGACCACCGTCTCCGGCGACCCCGCGGCACGCAGGCGAGGCGCGAACACCCGCAACGCCAGCACGATGGCCACGCACACGAGTCCGAGCGAAGTGAGCAGCAACGCCACCCGCCACGGATGTCGAGACCACTCCGCGTGTGGCGGAATCCCCGCCAGCACCAATCCCGCGAGCACACCACCCGCCGTGATCACCACACCGGCCTTGGTGTCGGCGACCTTCACCCAGTCACCGGCGATCGTCAGTGTCTTCCACCCGTCTTCCGTGTTGGTCACGTCGGAAGTCTGCTGGGATCGGCGCGTGCGGCCAAGTCGGTTCCCGCCCGACCGCCCGAGATTGCTCTGAACGAGGGGAATTGGGGCGAAGTGGTCGCGCCGCCATCTCTGTACCGGTACCTGACACAGTGTGTGCCACCAGACGGTCACTCCACGTGGATTCGCCGCCTTGCTCGGACCTCGGCGTTGGGCCGCGCTCCTGGACGCGGGGCACCTGCGCAGTTATCGCCCCGGCGCGGCCCTACTGCGGCAGGGGGACAACGGCGGCTTCGTCCTCGCGGTGAGCAACGGCCGGATCGCCGTTTTCGGTGGTGATGCCGACGGCGGTGAGGTGTTGCTCGCTCTGCGCGGTGCCGGCGATCTGATCGGCGAGCTGGCTCTGGCTTCCGGCTCTCGCACCGCCACAGTGAAAGCCGTGGACCGGTGTACCGCCCACGCGATCGCCGCACCCGTCTTCCAGTCGTTTCTGAACACGCACGACGCGCACGCGGCGTACTCCGAATACCTGGCCGCCAAGCTGTCCGAGACGGTCCCGCACTCGGTTCGGCAGGCCCATCGCAGCCCTTTCACCCGCGTATGCCGCCTGTTGTGGGATCTGCTGGTCCTGGAGGGGAACACGCCCTCGTCGGCACGTCGAGTGCCGCTGTCGCAGGAAGCTTTGGCCAAAGCACTCGGGCTGGCCCGCAGCACCGTCGCGGAACAGATAGCGGAACTGCGCCGGACGGGGGTCCTGGGGCCGGGGCCGCGCCTCGTCGTCTCCGACCCCGCCGCCCTCGCCCGACACACCGACATCGAGACGGGAAAGTGATCAGCACCACATCTCGACTGTCCGGCGGCGGACAGTCCGCGACCACCTGTTCCGGCCACTCTCGACACGTTCGTTCTCACCCGCCCGAGCGAAAGGCGACGACATGACCGAGCTCGCCACAGCACGCACCGAAGTCACCGAGCTGCCCGACTACCGCGCCCTGTTCATCGTGGACATGCGCGGGTTCGGCAGTGTTCCCGGACGCGACCACGCGCAGGTGACCCAAGCGATCCCCGGCCTGCTGCGGCACGCGTTCCAACATTGCGGACTCGACTGGCTCTGGGAGAAGGCCCTTTTCCAAGGCACCACGGGCGACGGCTACTTCCTCTGCTTTGGCAGCCGGTACGTCCCGTTCCTGTTGAATCCGTTACTTGCCGCGCTCCAGGACGTGCTCGAATTCCAGAACTCCCTCCTCCCCCATCCGATCCGGATGCGAGTGAGTGTCAACGTCGGCCCCCTGACCGACACCGACGCCGAGTCGATCAGCCGCGGCAGCGGTGCCACCCGTGTGGAGACGCATCGCCTGCTGGACTCTTCCGCGGTGCGCTCGGTGTTGGACGCTTCCGGCCCGGAGACCTGCGTGGCGGCGATCGTTCCGGAGCGGGTGATCGACGACGTCGTCGCCGCCGGGTACAGCGCCGAAGGTACGAGCCTCTACCACCGGGTGGAGGCGAAGGAGAAAGAATACCGGGGCGTGGCCTACCTACGGGTTCCGAAACCGTCGGGCGGACTGCTGGCCCACGGATTCGAACCCCACCGCGACACCGATCCGGACACCGAAGACGATCGAGCGACACCGGAGACCGACCACGTCACCGCCACAACCACGGTCACGCACGTCGACGGACCGGTGGCACAGGGCGGAAGTCGGATCACCACCGGGATCGACGCCTCGGGTAGCGGCAACACCGTGACCACCGTGCACGGCGACCAGCACCAGGGTCCGCGCTACGAGGGCGACGGGCAGGTCCACATCGGCGGTGACAACGCGGGCGTCATCAGGCAGACCACGAAGGGCAGGCGCGCCCGATGACCGCCACAGCACCGCGCACGACACCGTGGGGTACACGCACCGAAGGCGACGGCCAGACGCATGTCGGCCGGGACAACCACGGCACGATAATCCAGCTGTTCGGGGCATCGGACGACACGCTGTCCGTCGAACTCCGACGGATGCTGCAGGAACCGGTCACACCACGCCTGTTGCAGCAGGACACTCTCACACCGGTCGAGGAGACCTTCGTCCCTCCTCCGGAATACTCCTCGCTGAGGAACGCGCTGAGCACCAACCGCACCGTGATGCTCAGCGGCGAACCGGGCACCGGGCGTCGCACGACGGCATTGATGCTGTTGCGATCCGTCATCCCGGCCGACGGGAACTGTCGCGAGATCTCCGCCGAGTACGACGACGAATCGACACCCGACCTGGATCTGGGCGATGTGGAGGAAAACGACGGGCTACTACTCGACCTGTCGTCGTCCACCGCCGAGAACGCCGACCGCCTGCTGACGGCCGTGCAGCAGGAACGGCAACACCTCGACGAGAAGAAGTGCCATCTCGTCGTCCTCGTCTCCCGCGACATCTCCGTACGGCTTTCCGAGCCCTGGAGACAATTCGTCCGGAAACTCGATCCACCACCGGTGCGTCCGGTGTTGGCCAGACACCTGGCCGCCCACGGTGTCGAACACTCCGCGCACGAACTCGAAGGCCTGATCGGTGAGCTGACCACCAGACGCATGGCCGACCTCGCCGAGCTGGCGGCGCTCGCCGCCGCCGAACGCGGCCGCGACCCGCGAGGATCGTTCGGGAAGTGGACTCAACAGGCCCGCACCGCCATCAGTGACAAAGCCACCGAGGTGTCCCGGTGGCTCGACTCCCACCCGAACGGATACGACCGGGCGTTGATCCTCGCGGCGGCCATGCTGGAAGGCGCTTCGACCGACGCCGTGTGGGCGGCCCGCAAAGCCTTGCACAAAATAGTTCGGTTCCCAGAGCCGGACACACATTCCCTGGAACGCCAGGGGTTGAGCGGACATCTCGACACGGTGGGCTTCGAGGTCGACCGGCACCGGAAGGTCCGTTTTCGCAGAACTGACTTCCACCACCGCCACGTGCGCGACTACTTCTGGGCCGACCACCCGGAGCTGCGTGCACCACTGCGGCAGTGGGTGGAACGCCTGGCCGGTCACCGGGTACTGGCACCGACCGAACGCATCACCCTCGCCCTGCGTTTCACCGAGCAGTGCCTCGCGGTCGGTCGTCCCGATCACGTGACTTCCGTGGCGGCGGCATGGGCGAGTCCGTCGAACGACGTCCCGGAAAACCTGCTCGACTGCATACACGCGATGCTTCGGGCCGGCCTCCTCGACGAACGGCACGGCGCGCATTTCCGACGGCGCGTCCGCGAATGGGCCCAACGCAGAACCGACCTGTCCGCACGATTCCACCTTCTGCTGGTGCGCTTGAGTGCCGAGGTCATCGCTCCTCTGTATCCCGACCAGGCGGTGGTGCGCCTGCACCATCTCGCGCATCATTCGAACCCCGACGTGGCCGACCACGCCGGTGACATGCTCGAAAACCTCGCCCACGACCGGCTGTTCCTGCGCCGCGTCGTACACCGGTTCGGAGAAACGCTCGAAAAACGACGTCTTCGAGATGTGGAGCTGTTCTTTTCGATCATCGCCCCCCGCCGTCTGCTCGACAGACGAGAACGCGGCAGGCCTCTGCTCGACGATCGCGTGGTCCGCGGCCAGTTGGTCCACTGCTGGCGCCTCGTGCAACGCCACGCCCTCGACGCCTGGGGAAGCGGTGCGCACTCCTGGCTCACCGCGGTACTCGACACCGACGACCGGAATTCGGTGCTGGATCTACTGGTGGACGCGGCCGGGGGTGACGGACTCGCCGTGAGCCGTCTCGAACACGCCGCGACGGCATGGGCACGCAAGCTCCCGGCCGACCGTCATCGCGACGGCAGGGACCTCCTCACCGAACTGGTCCACCGTCTCGACACCAGCCAGAACCTGCACTTCCTCGCCTCACAAGGAGAACCACGCTAGATGGACAGCCTCGCAAACCGCATCGCCGCCATCGGAGGAGTGGTCGCCGGCGGCACGATCATCGTTCTCGGCCTTGTCCTGGGCTGGGCGACCTGGGTGTGGTTGCCGTTCGCAGCCGTCCTCGCCACGGTGACCGTGGTCGTGCTGCGCTCGGCCCTGCACGAACGCGAACTCAACGCCTCCACGCCCCTCCGACAGCACGTTCCCCCACCGACGCCCGTTCCGCCGTCGGGCCCCACGCCACGGCGGGAAACCATCTCCGAACTCCCGCTGCCCAGCCAGGAGCAGGACTACCGCTTCCTGTTCTCCGCCACCGTGCTGTGGGAACGGCAACCACACGTCCCCGCCATGACAACCGACTTCGGCGCGGCCGCCAAACAGTTCGTGATCACACGTGCGGCCGGGCTGACTCAGCAGCACCATCCCGAAGACTCCACCATGGCCACGACGAATCTGAGTTCTTACCTGGCTGAGAGACAACAGGTGGTCAACGGCCACTACGTCTGGGCCACCGACGTCACACTTAAATTGTCCACAGAGGACTCAGAACGGCTCGCACGGATGGCGAAGCTGCGTAAGGACCGGGCACTGTGGGAACAGGAGCGTGCCCACGAACTCAGCCTGCGCGACTACATCGGCAAGGAGGTACTGCGTGATCCCGGCACGGCGGTGCTGTGGTGGTTCGCCCGTAATCTGCAGGACCCCGACGGGCTCACCAAGACGGTGAACGATATCGAGAAACTACGGCGACTGACATCCGCCGCACACGCCACCCACGTTCCGCCGTGGGATCAGGAACCGTTCACCCCGCCTCACCACGAGAACGGACAGGCATCCCTTTTCACCCCGCCCGCCGTGGTCGAGGGCACCACCGCCGAACCCGATCCCACCCTCCGCCTGGTCGACGCGGTGGAGCAGCTCACGGACAACACCGAACCCGCCTTGCGCTCAACCCTCCACCGACGCCTGGTGCAGCTTTTCCACGCCCAGGGTCTCACCGCGACGGCGGACGAGATCGCCCGGCGGTTCGACGTGGTCGTCGAACGCCCGACCGAGGACGTCGACCGACCATCCGAAACCGACGGCCGTTCCCCGGACAGCGGTGAGGACCGGACCCCCAACGGAGATCGGTCACCCGGTGACGACGAGCAGCCACCGGGCAGCGACGGTGAGCCCACCGATTCGCTCCCCCACCCGCCGCCCTCGCTGTGATCCACGTTCACGGACGGTAATTACAACGTTCGTCGGTACTCTCGGCCGCTCGCTTCATGGAACCGTGCACCCGACCAGTTCGAACTGCGCGCAGAAACGAGGTCGGGGCATGCGTACTCGAACCGGGCGGTGGCTTGCGGTCGCCCTCACAGCGACGGTCGTGGTCGTGGGGGCTCCCGCGTCGGCCGAAGCACCGTTCGACGACTACTACTCCGGAACCGAAGGACTCACCGGCGAGGCGCTGAAGGACGCCTTGCACGACATCATCAGTGATGCCGAGCAACTGTCCTACGGCGAGATCTGGGACGGCATCAAGGCCACGGACGAGGACCCAGCGAATCCGAACAACGTCGTTCTGCTCTACAGCGGCGAGTCCCGCTCGAAGAACTCCAACGGCGGCAACGTGGGTGACTGGAACCGGGAACACGTGTGGGCCAAGTCCCACGGTGGTTTCGGCACCTCAGGCCCGGGCGCCGACCTGCACCACCTGCGGCCCACCGACGTCCAGGTGAACAGCATCCGTGGCAACAAGGACTTCGACAACGGTGGCGACCCCGTGGACGGCGCCCCCGACAACTACACCGACAACGACTCGTTCGAACCGCGGGACGAGGTGAAGGGCGATGTCGCCCGGATGTTGATGTACATGGCGGTCCGGTACGAGGGCAACGACGGTTACTCTGATCTGGAACTCAACGACCAGGTCGGTAACGGTTCCGCGCCGTACCACGGTCGGATATCGGTGCTGTTGGAGTGGCACGAGGCCGACCCGGTGGACGACTTCGAACGCAACCGCAACGAGGTCATCTACGAGCAGTTCCAGCACAACCGCAACCCGTTCATCGACCATCCCGAGTGGGCGGGCGAGATCTGGGGTTAAAGCTCGACATCCGGAACATTTCACGCTTTCGCCGTGCGGAGACGTGTTCTCGCGTGTTTCGGTTTCGGCGGAGCTCCCGGCAGGAACTGGATGCGGCGTCGCGCCGCCACGTCCTCCACCCAGCCGAACAGGAACACGGCACCCGCCGTCAACAGCACGGCGAGCGTGAAATGTTCCACCCGCGAGTACTCGCCCCACCACGACACGAGGGGCGCGGCGAGGTAGATGGCCACGTTGTGCCACAGATACACCGTGACCGCGCGGGAGTTGAGCACGGTGACGAGTCGGTTCAGCGCGGGCACGCGGTCGAGCAGACGCAGCGACGGTGACACACGCAGCGCCACGAGCACGAAGCCCGCGCTCACCAACGCCTGTCCCAACGGGATCTCGTTGAGGTCGTAGGAACCCCACGCGGGATGGGTCGCGGCCCACCACAGTCCTGCCGATATCGACAACGCCGCCACCGTCACGAGCACCCCGGCACGGGCACGGGCGAGCAGTCCGTCCCGATGCGCGAAGCCGAGCACCCAACAGGCACCGAATGTGCAGAAGTCGAGCACGCCCTGCCCCACGTCGCCCATTCCGGACAGTGGTGAGCCGAGCACCACGTCAGCGGCGACGACGGCGAGAGGTGTCAGCGTGGTGACGAACGGTCGACGGCGGAACAGTCGCAGCAACACCGGGGTCAACAGCACGAACCACAGGTAGGCGCGCACGTACCACAGAACGATCGCCGCGTCCCGGCCCAACCCCCAATCGCTGTGGGGCGGATCGAGAACGGGGAAGATCCACAGCGCGAGTTCCGGCCAACGCAGTGCATCACCGGCCCAGCTTTCCTCTGTGGCCGCGCTCCAGCCGAACATCAGCATCAACGGCACCATCACGACGGCCAGCCCCCACAGTGGGGGCAACAGCCTGATGATCCGCCGGCCGACGACGTCCACGGCCGGCTGGTTGTTCATCGACCTGGCCGCCAACGACCCACCGATGGCGAACATGACGCCCATCGCGGGGAACACCATGCTCAGCCAGGGCCAGCCCACCGTGTGGTATAGCATCACCCGCCCCAGCGCGGCCGCCCGGAGTACATCGAGCCAGCGCTCGCGGACCCGAGGTTTCCCGGGTGAGGACGAGGAAGTCGGAGCGTCCGCCACAGTCTCCGCGGTCGCGGTGGCCCTCCCGTCCTCGGACGTGGACCTCGGGGCCGGAACGGTCGCTTCCGGGGTACGCATGGCCGGGAACCGCGCGGTGCCGGCGCGACGCATGTACTGCCACCGCACGCGCACACCCGAGGCCGCGGCGGCGAGCGACTGCACCAGCACCACGTACATCAACTGCCGGTAGATCAGTTGCTGAGCGGGCAGCAACCACAACACCGTCTTACGTTCGCCGTCCAGGCGGAAGGCGAACGCCGCCGCGGCCGCTTGTATACCGAGCATGGTCGACCAGAGCAGCACCGTGGTCCACGGGTCGAGGAACAACACCCCGTACACGAGGAAGACGTCGAGCACCGGGGCGATCATGGGTAGCAGAACCTGGAAACACATCACGTGCAGCAGCCCGAACCGGCCCAATCTGCCCGCGGCTCCGCGCTGCACGATGCTCTTTCGGTGTTTCCACAGAGCCTGCAGCGTGCCGTACGTCCAGCGGAACCGTTGCCGCCACAGCTGACGCACGGTGGTCGGGGCCTCCGTCCACGTCACGGCCTTCTCCTGGAACACCGTGTGCCAGCCGGCTCGACCGATGCTGATGGTGAGGTCGGTGTCCTCGGCGAGGGTCTGCGCACTCAGCCCGCCTACCTGAAGCAGTGCCGAGCGTCGGAACGCACCTCCCGCGCCGGGCACGGTCGGCATCGAACGCATGACATCGTGGACTCGCCGGTCGACGTTGAATCCGACAACGTACTCGATGTGTTGCAGCCGGGCCAGCAGCGTCTCCCGGTTGGCGATCTTGACGTTGCCCGAGACCGCACCGACCTCCGGGTCGGCGAACGGCTGCACCAGTTCGTGCACCGTGGTCGGTTCGAACACGGTGTCACCGTCGACCATGACGATGAGCTCGTGACTCGCGGCGGCGATACCCGTGTTGAGCGCGGCGGCCTTGCCCCGGTTCGGTCGCCGCAGCACCCGGACACCCGGCAGTTTGAGTGCCTCCACGAGGTCGGCGGTGCCGTCGGTGGACCCGTCGTCGACCACGATGATCTCGACCGGTTGGGTGCTCGCGGCCGCCGATCTGACGGTGGCCTCGATGTTGGCGGCCTCGTTGTACGCGGGCACGATCACCGACACTGGATCGGTGACCGGCGGCCCCCACCGAGAACGTCGACGTCTGTGTCTCGCGGCGTGCCCGCGTGCCACCACGACGAGCAGAAGCAGGCGCAGCACCGTGAGCGCGCCCACCACGACCAGCAGCCACTTCAACACGGTCACCACGGCCAGGGCCCCGTTGACGAGGAGAACGAAAGCGGAGCCCGAGGCACGGTCCTCCGCCGACGCGGGGTCGGCGCGGTCGGTGCCGATCACGTCGGTGATGGTGGTGAATCGGTAGCCCTGTTCCTTGAGCTGAGGAATGAGCACGTCGAGGGCGGCTACTGTCTGTGACCGGTCGCCCCCGGCATCGTGCAGCAGCACCACTCCGCCCTGGCCGTCCGGCGGTGTCGCGTTGCGCACGATGGCATCGACGCCCGGCCGTTGCCAGTCGGCACTGTCGATGTCGCTGAACACGCTGACATAGCCGAGTTCCCCCGCTTTGCGCACCACATCGTAGGCGGGATTGTCGAGGGCTTCCGTCGTCGACGAGTACGGAGGCCGAAACAGTCGCGTAGTCACTCCGGCCGCGCCTGCGAGCACCATCTGGGTCTGGTCCAGTTCGCGTTCGACCCGCCACGAGGAAACCTGCGCGAGATCTGGGTGGGTGAACGTGTGCACGCCGAGTTCGGAACCGGACTCGTGGATGTCGCGGACCAGCTCCGGATGACGTGCGGCCATCGATCCGACCACGAAGAAGGTGGCGGGCACGTCGTGTTTGTTCAGTACTTCGAGGATCTGTGGTGTCCACACCGGATCGGGTCCGTCGTCGAAAGTCAGGGCCACGGTGTGTGGCGGCATCGCCGTGGACGCCACCGAATCGTCCTGGGCGTGCACGAGTGTGCCCCCGTTGAGCACCGCGCTCGGCACGTCCGACTGACTTTCGAATTCCCGTTCGGGTTTGGCGTCGTTGCCGATCTCCGACATGGCCCACCCAGCGATGAGCAGCGTCAGGACGAACAACAGGCCGATGACACCCGCGACGATCCACGATCCTCGGACTCGCATGACTGTGTTCCCCTCACCGGTCCCGCAGCTGCTGCGGACCCGTCAGGGAATCGTCGAGTATCGAGAACCATTCCTCCGTGGAGAAGGTGTGCCGTGGCGGCACTTCCATCGGGGCAGGGCTTTCCTCTGCGAGTTGGGGCTCGGTGCCATCGGCGCTGTCGGTGTCCTCCTCCGCGCCTTCGGCGCCGTCTTCTCCACCGGCGTATCCCACGCCATCGTCGGCGGTGTTCTCCCCGGTGCTCTCCTCGGTGTTGTCGGCGGTGTTCTCCTCGCTGTTCTCCCCGGTGCTCTCCTCGACACCGTCCTCTCCACCGGCGTGTCCCTCAACACCCTCGGCGTCGCTTCCGTCGGTCTCCGTACCGCCGGGCTCCACCTCGAAGGTGCCGTCGGCTTCTCCCTCGGAGCCCCCCTCGGCCTCGGTCCCGGTGAACTCCATGGCGCCGCTGTGGGTGTCTTGGAGCTCCCTGTTTTCGCTGTTCGTGCCGTCGAGCTCGGCACCACTGGCCTCGGTGCCGGTTCCTGACTCCTCACCGCCTCCGGCGTGGATCTCCTCGAACGGAGCCGTGTCGAGAGCGTCATCGAGTGGTTCGGAGGGCTCCGGAACGAGCGGGGACGGCTCGGACGGCACCTGTTCACCAAGCACGTCGTCCCTGGCCCGTTCCCTCGAAGGTTCGAGGTCTCCGCGGCCCCCGGCGGCACCGTTTCGGACATCGCCTGGTTGCAGGGAAAAAACATCGCTCATCGCGCCGGAGGAAACGATCTCCCTGCCCGGTAGCGCGAGTGAGTTGGTCGCCGATGACGGCCGCTCGGAGAAAAGCAGCCCGCACGTGACCACGGCGACGACGCCCGTCCCCGTCGTCACACCGGCCGTCAACCGCAACCACATCCGCCGCCGTCCCCGGGGGTCGAGGAAAATGGGTTGGTCGACATGCGCCGAATCGCTCTCGGCGGCTTTGGAGTCGGTCACGATGCGTTCCTCCTGCTGAGTCGTGAAGCGATCGCTGACGGGCGGCCGAATGAATGCCTGCGGTGGCCGTGGAGGCCCTCGAGGGAACTCGAAAACCTCCGGGTGACCAGGAAAAAACAGCGCAACGGCAGAGACGATGAGAACGAATGCGACCAACACAGCGTAGGCAGTGAAGTCGGCGAAAACGGTGAAGACAGTGAAGACAGCGGAGACAGCGGAGACACTGCACCGGTCAGCGGAGTCGAGGGCGACAGCGCTGCTACCCAGCGGCCGGCGAACCCCGAAAGACACCTCTGCCGTTCCTTTCCTGCCCGTCTCCAACACTACGGGCCACAATTTTGAAACGCTGTGTAGTCACCTGAAAGCGCCCATCGGCGCCCTCGACCGCGATGAGCCGAACTCGGCAACCGTCCAAGATGGCCGATATGAATCACGTCCCCACGAAGGTGTCGCAAGCACCCGCACGCGCGGACACGCTTATATCTACGGACCATCCAGAGGCGGAGTTAACGCCCTTTCCGAGGGAAAATAAGACTTGATATGTCCACTAAGGACAGAAATAAATCTGTTTTGGACACAGAGAAACCACCTTGCCCGCCTGAACGGGCAAGGTGGTTTCTCAATTCTCTCGGTTGTCGAAGCCTCAGCGCGGCGTCTCGGTACTGCGCCCGCCCGCGCCCAACGCCAGACCCAACCCAGTCATGCCGATGGCGAGGCCGAGGTGAAGCCAGTTGTCGGCATTGTTGAGCGGAACGAAGTTCGCCGTGGACTCACTCCCGACGATCAAGCCGTACACCCACAGCGCCAGGTAGATCAATCCACCGCCGATCAGGAACGTGCGTGCCGCACCCGCTGAGCGCATCATGCTCAACCCGGCGACTCCGAACAGCAGGTGCACGATGTTGTGCAGAATCGACACCTGGAAGATGCCGAACAGCATCGCCTGGGATTCGTGCCCGGCGAACTGCATGGTGCTGTAATTGGTCGTGATTCCGGGGATGAACCCCAAGATGCCGACCAACAGGAACACCGCACCGACCAAGCCCGCAGCCGTCTGCACCGCTGGGCGTGACCGCATCCCTGCCGTCGCGCGCCAGGGGTGCGCGGATGAGTAACTCATTCGTCCCTCCCTCCTCGGGCAATTGAGGAGTTCCCTCACGCATGGGTTTCACACCCGGCGCGGAGCAAAAAATCCGTCCCCGGTCGAACATGTTCACCGACCCGAGTGACACACCACCGGGTCGCACAGCGGTCGCGAGCGTCACGGCTTGAGGACGACCTTGGTATAGCCCGGCTCACGGCGGTCGAACCGGGCGTAGGCATCGGGTGCCTCGTCCAGGGGACGCCGCTGCGACACCACGAAGCTCGGCTCGGCCCTACCCGCGATGATGAGGTCCCGCAGCTGCCGGTTGTAGGCCTTCACGTTGGTCTGCCCGGTAGCCATCCGCAGACCCTTCTCGAAGAACTTGCCGACGCTGATGAGCAACCGGCCGTTGCGTGCGTCCTCCGTCGGTCCACCGGGATCCTTCGGCACATAGAGCCCCACCACACCCAGCGAACCGGTGGGCCGCACCGCTTCGACGAGATCGTTGAGCACTACGGAGGGCTGTTCCTCACCCTCGGGCACCGTGGCCTGGTAGCCCACCGCGTCGATGCCCCTGTCCACACCGCCTCCCGTACTGTCGACGATCTGTTCAGCGGCACTTCCCTTGGTGAAGTCGATCGGGGTCGCGCCGATCTCCTCGGCCACCCTCAGACGGTCGGGCACCTTGTCCGCCACGAACACCTGAGAAGCACCGCGCAGGATCGACGAGTACGCCGCCATCAACCCAACGGGTCCTCCACCGAACACGGCGACGGTGTCGCCCGGTGCCACACCGGCGAGCTCCGTCGCGTGGTAGCCGGTGGGGAAGATGTCGGCGAGCATCGCGAAGTCGTCCTCGTGCTCCCTGCCGGGTGGAAGTTTCAAGCAGTTGAAGTCCGCGAACGGCACGCGCAGGTATTCGGCCTGGCCGCCCTTGTACGGCCCCATGCCGACGTAGCCGTAGGCTCCGCCCGCGAACCCGGGGTTCACCGTCAAGCAGAACCCGGTCTTCCCCGCCAGGCAGTTACGGCAGAAGCCGCATGCGACGTTGAACGGCATGACGACTCGGTCGCCCTTCTGCAGGCTCGTGACGCCTGGGCCGATCTCTTCCACCACGCCCATGTTCTCGTGGCCGAACACGATTCCGGGTTCGGCGACCGTTCGGCCCTCGTACATGTGTAGGTCGGACCCACAGATCGCGGTCGTGGTGACTCGAACGATCACGTCGGTCGTAGCTTCGATCTTCGGGTCCTCGACTTGCTCCACCTGGACCTCGTTGGGCCCCTTGTAAACCACTGCCTTCATGATGCCCTCCTGCTCGCACAGCGCTGTTGCCGCTGTTGTCTGCCGCTGCTGTCGCTTTCCGACTACCCGAGGAGCGACAAGACATGCGGCTTCCACCCCGAACCTGTTCGCAGCAGACAGGAGGGCGAATCAGCGCCGGAAGAAGCCTGAATCACCCGGCCCGAGAACAGCACGAGAACACCCGCCACGAATTCGGCCGTGGCGGGTGTTTTCAGCCGCTATCGGTGATCAGTCGATGACAAAAAGTCGATATTCGAGGACCGCGAACGCCGAGGATGGGCTCAGTCGACCAGAATGGGGAGTTTCTCCACGCTGTAGACGGCCGAGGTCTTGCGGAACTCAAGATCTTCCACGGGCACGGCCAACCGCATCGACGGAAAACGCCGGACCAAGGCCGGGTAAGCGGCACGCAACTCCATGCGGGCCAACTCCGCGCCGACGCAGCGATGCACGCCGTAGCCGAACGCGAGGTGCGACATCGGCGGCCGAGTACCGTCGAAGATCTCCAGGCCCTGGCCCAGTTTCTCGTCGCGGTTGGCGCCGCTCAACGACACGATCGCCATGTCACCCTGTTTGATGGTCACGCCGCCGACCTCGACGTCCTCACGCGCGAACCGGGGAAACGCCACCTGCACCACCGCGAGGTAACGCAACAGTTCCTCGACGAATCCGTGCACCGGCTCGTCATCGTCGTGGATGCGTTTGAACATCTCCCGGTCCTGTAACAGCACGAGCGCACCGAGTGACAACATGCTGGCGGTGGTCTCGAAACCACCCGTGAGCACCCCGTCAGCCAGCCCGGCGAGTTCCCGGTCCTCGATCTCGTCACCGTGCTCTTTGATGATCATGCCGAGAAGGCCGTCGCCCGGGTTCTCCCGCTCCTTACGGACCACGGTCAGCAAGTACTCCAGCGACTCGGAGATGGCCCCGAGGGAAGCGGCCGCACCGCCGAAGAGGTCGAAGCGCTGGACCGCCAGGTGCTGGAACTCGGCACGGTCGGAGTACGGCACTCCGAGGAGCTCGCAGATCACCAACGACGGGATGGGCAGCGCGAACTCCTCCACAAGATCGACCGGCCCGTCGGCCTCGGCGATCACGTCGAGACGTTCGTTCACGATCGTCTCGATCTCCGGCTTGAGTCGCGCCAGCCGCCGCATCGTGAACTCCGGCGTCAGCAACTTGCGCAGACGCGTGTGCACGGGTGGGTCGGAGAACCCGAGACCGCCCGGATTGTCCTCGGCCCGCGCACTGGTCTTGCCGACGAGGTTGGTGAAGTCGTTACTGAACGTCTTGGCGTCCCCGAGGACGGCCTTGGCCTCGTCGTAACCCGTCACCAGCCACACGTTCAGGCCGAACGGCACCGGCAGCTTGCTCACCGGTTCCTCTGCCCGCTTACGCCCCAGTTCGGGCACCGGGTCCAGGCCGTCGCGGCGCAGTGGCATCAGCACATCGTCCGGCAACAGAGCGATCTTCGACAGGTCGAGACCTTTTTTCTGCACCCGCGCGAAGTAACGACGCGTGAACCACGACGTAATTCGAGAACGGAGATTCCCCACGGAGGGAAACAGTAGCAATCCCCACCCGCTTCACGGCGTCATCTTGATGAAAAAGCCGATGCAACGTGACCTTCGAGAACCCCTGGGAAGGATTCGGGCCGGGACTTTCGCCGTGACCGGGGTTTCCCCGCTTCCCGTCCGCATCCGGCGGACGGAAAGCGGGCTCAAACCCTTCGGGAAACGGACGTCACGCCGCCCCGGGAACGTGGACCTGGACGTCAGCCAGCAACTTCGGCACCAGCTCGTCCAGCTCCATCCTGCGCTCGACACCTTCCAGCTGTGTCGGCGTGGTACGGGTCGCCACCCGCGGCGGCGACAGCAGACTGCAACAATCCTCGTCGGGCAGCTTCGAGATCTCGGCCGTGCCGATGCGGCGGGCCTCAGCGATGATCTCGTCCTTGTCCCAGGCCACCAGAGGACGCAACAGCGGCAACGACGCGGCCTGCTCCACGGTCGCCATGTTCGCCAACGTCTGGCTGGACACCTGGCCCAGGCTGTCGCCGACGACCAGTGCCTGCGCGCCGAGATCCCGAGCGAGCGCGTCGGCGGTATGGACCATGAGCCTGCGCTGGGCGATGATCTGAAGATCACCCGCCCCGGCCGTGGCCAACGCTCGCTGCGCATTCCCGATGGGGATCACGTGCAGCCGCGAGTCGCCCTGGAACCGGTCGAGTTCCCGCACCAGCGCGTACGCCTTGTAGGTCGACGACGGCCCGGTCAGCGGCGCGCCCGTGAAGTGCACGAAGTCACAGCGCAGCCCGCGCCGCATGGCGCGGTACGCGGCGACCGGCGAGTCGTAGCCGCCCGACAGCAGAACCAGCGCGCGCCCGCTGGCGCCCACGGGCAGTCCACCCTGACCACGCTGCTTCTCCAACGAGACGAACACCTCGCGGTGATCGACCTCGATGGTGATCTCCACCTCGGGGTTGGTCAGGTCGACGGGCCAACCCCACTCCTCGACCACCTTGCTGCCGACGTGCGCGGCGAGCCGGTCCGAACCCATCGGGAAGGTCTTGTCCCTACGGCGGGCGCGGACCGCGAACCGGCGAGCACCGGACTGTTCGGGACTGCCGAACCGCTCCTGCAACGCCTGCGACACGGTCGCCACGGTGTCGTCGACCGAATGCCCGGCGCGAAACGCAGGCTGCACGACGTTGACACCGATCACTCGGTGCGCCCGCTCGACGAGCTCATCGAGCGGCGCACCGGACAACACCACCACACCCGGTCGCTGGGAGATCCGGACAGGAGCGGACGCCCCGTCCATCGCATGCTGCAACGCCTCGCGCAGATGATCCTCGAACCTGCCGCGATTACGTCCTTTGAGCATGAGTTCGCCGTACTTCAGCAGCACGCACGGCCGAGCCATCCGCTCACCTCCTTCGAGTGCCCGGTCATCCCCGCGACGATACCGGTCCTCACCTTGTGGTCGACACGGTCGGTCCGGCAACGCGCTGTACCGGCAGATTCGAGGGTCGACGCACCAGGTGCGCGGCGGGCCTGGCACCCGAACCGGTGCCCGCCCCACACACCGACGGCGGTCCGGATTTCACGGTGCGATCCACAGCGGCCTCGTCGGGCAACGGCTCGACCAGCGGCAACGCCCCGGCCAGCGCTTCCCGCGCCGTGCGCAGCTCGGCGACAGCACGGCGACGCGCCGCTTCCAAGGTGCGCACGCGGGCCGTGGCCTGGGACACAATCCGCTCCGCTCGCGTGTTCGCCTCAGCCACGATCCGTTCGGCCTCGGCCTTCGCGGCTTCCTCACGCCGCGCGAGCGCGCGGTTCATCTCCTCCCTGCGCACCGCCAAACTCTTCGCGAAATCGCGTTCGAGCTCCTGCCTGCGGCGGACAGCTCGCTCGTCTTCCTCCCGGCGCTTCCGCGCCGCCTCCTCCGCTTCGGCCGCGGCCTCGGCCTTGATGCGGTGCACGAGCTCCCGATGTTCCGACTCGAGCTCGGCACGCCGAAGCTCCAGCTCGGCCTCGCGCTTGTCCATCTCCTCGCGCCGACGTTCGGCCTCGGCCCGCGCTCCCTCGAGAATGTCCTGCGCTTCTTTCTGCGCAAGGTCCACCATGCGCCACAGCCGTTCCGACAGCCCGTCGGTCTCCACAGGCGTCCGGCACACGCGATCGAGGCTCTGCCTCAGTTTCTGATTCTCGGCACGCAACGCCGCCAGTTCGGCGGACTGGCGGCGGATATCGTCGACGGCGGCATCCCGCTCGGCGGTCGCCGTGTGAAGTGCGTCTCGTAGCTCTCGCACGCACTTTTCGACTTCGGCACGATCGTATCCGCGCCACGTAACACGGAATTCACCGCGCTGGTGCGACCGCCCGTTCAGATCCTGTGCACTCGTCATACCCACCTCGCCCGGCGTCAGTGCGAATGGCCAACCCTAGACGCATCGCCACCTCAAGATTAGTAAAGGATTCGACGAAGTCGGTCATGGCCTCTTTCGTGTCCCCGAAGTCACGGTGGACACAGTGGACACCGCGGTGAGCAACGGGCGAAACGGCCCGCCCCATTGCCGGAAACAGTGTGTCCTCGATTACGTCGGTCCGCCCGACGGATCGTCGAAAGTCCCGTTCCGGCAACGAACAGGGGGATTCGGCAGTTCCGCCGTTTCCCTCACACCCCGAAGGAACGCAGGAGAACCACCGAGTCACGATCCGTACAAAAAAGCGTTTTCGAGAACGCGGGCGAAGGTGACCGCTCCCCGTTGAGCGGTCACCACGGTCCCACGGTTTTTTCCGTGGGACGCCTTTTTCAGTGTTGCGCGGCGAGGACGGGTTCCGCGCGAGACGAACGCAGCCCGAGCCGATCCACCAACTCCCGCGTGGCCTTCGACCGGTTGAAGGTGTAGAAGTGCAGCTCCGGCACCCCTTCGGCAAGCAACCGCTCACACAGCTCCGTGATGACGTTCAACCCCTCGGCACGGAACGCCTTCGGATCGTCGGTGAGCGGTTCGAGCCGATCGGACAGCCACCGCGGTGGCGTGGCCCCGGACAGCTCGATGGTCTTCCGCCAGGTCCGCGGTGTGGTGAGCGGCATGATCCCGGGCAGCATCAGCGCGTCACTGCCCGTCGCCACGCGATCCCGCAACCGAAGGAAGTCCTCGGCCTCGAAGAACAACTGCGCGATCGCGAAGTCGGCGCCCGCATCGAGCTTGCGGAGCAGATACCGCGTGTCGGTCTCCAGATCGGGCGATCTAGGATGACCGTACGGGAACGCCGACACACCGACGCAGAAGTCGCCCAGCTCACGGATCAGCCGAACGAGCTCTTCCGCGTAGTTCAGACCCTCGGGGTGCGCCACCCACTCCCCCATCGGGTCTCCGGGCGGATCACCCCGCAACGCGAGGATGTTGTGCACGCCCACGGCCGCGAAATGCCCGATGACGTTACGCAACTCCGCCACCGAGTGATTCACCGCCGTCAGATGCGCCATCGGCACCAGCGTGGTGTCGGTGGCGACCCGGGCGATGTTGTGGATGGTGCCGTCGCGGCTCGACCCACCCGCTCCGTAGGTGATGGACATGTACGCGGGGTCAAGCGACTCCAGCTCGCGGATCGACTTCCACAGAATGGCCTCCTCCGCCTCGTTCCGAGGTGGGAAGAACTCCACCGAGAACGTCGGACACCGCTCGCTGCTCAGCCGGTCGACAACCCTCCGCACGATCAACTCCCTTCGGGAGGGGCACCGTGAGGGCCACCGGTCCCGCAGTCGGGCACTCGGCGGGCCCTCACGGTCAGCACCATCAGTAACGGTAGTGGTCGGGCTTGTAGGGGCCCTCCACGTCGACGCCGATGTACTCGGCCTGTTCCTTGGTCAGCTTGGTCAACTTGACGCCGAGGGCGTCGAGGTGCAGCCGCGCGACCTTCTCGTCGAGCTTCTTGGGCAGCACGTACACCTGCTTGTCGTACTCGCCCGGCTTGGTGAACAGCTCGATCTGCGCCAGCACCTGGTTGGTGAAGCTGTTGGACATCACGAAGCTCGGGTGACCCGTGGCGTTGCCGAGGTTGAGCAGCCTGCCCCTGCTCAGCAGGATGATCGAGTGGCCGTCGGGGAAGACGTACTCGTCGACCTGCGGCTTGATCTCGACCCGCTTGATGCCCGGGATCCTCTCCAGGCCGGCGACATCGATCTCGTTGTCGAAGTGGCCGATGTTGCCGACGATCGCCTGGTGCTTCATCCGAGACATGTGCTCGGCGGTGATGATGTTGAAGTTCCCGGTGGTGGTGATGAAGATGTCGGCCGTCTCGACGACGTCCTCCAGCACGGTCACCTCGAACCCGTCCATCGCCGCCTGCAGCGCGCAGATCGGGTCGATCTCGGTGACGATCACTCGGGCGCCCTGGCCCCGCAGCGACTCGGCACTGCCCTTGCCGACGTCACCGTAGCCGCACACCACGGCCACCTTGCCGCCGATCAGCACGTCGGTGGCACGGTTGATGCCGTCGACCAGCGAGTGACGGCAACCGTACTTGTTGTCGAACTTCGACTTCGTCACCGAGTCATTGACGTTGATGGCCGGGAACAGCAGCTCACCGCTCTTGGCGTACTCGTACAGGCGGAGCACCCCCGTGGTGGTCTCCTCGGTGACGCCCCTGATGTTGGACGCGATGCGGGTGAACCTCTGGGAGTCCTCGGCGAGGCTCTTCCGCAGCCGGTCCAGCACGATCCTGTACTCCTCGGAGTCGTTCTCCGAGGGCTCGGGCACGGCGCCGGCGGCCTCGAACTCCACGCCCTTGTGCACGAGCATGGAGGCGTCACCGCCGTCGTCGAGGATCATGTTCGGACCGTCGTCGCCGAAGCGGAAGATCTGGTCGGTGCACCACCAGTACTCCTCCAGCGTCTCGCCCTTCCAGGCGAAGACGGGCACGCCCTCGGGCTTTTCCGGGGTGCCGTTGCGACCCACCACGATCGCGGCGGCGGCCTCGTCCTGCGTGGAGTAGATGTTGCACGACGCCCACCGCACCTCGGCGCCGAGTTCCACCAGCGTCTCGATCAGCACCGCCGTCTGCACGGTCATGTGCAGCGAACCGGCGATCTTGGCGCCCTTCAGCGGCTTCGAGGCCGCGTACTCCTTGCGAGTCGCCATCAGGCCGGGCATCTCGTGTTCCGCCAACCGGATCTGATGCCTGCCTGCCTCGGCCAACGACAGATCGGCGACGGCGAACTCGAGGCCGTTCACCTTCTGCAACTTCGCGCTCATAGTTTCCTTTCTCGTCGTGGGAACGACCCCACTGGTTAGGTGTTGAAGTACTTAGCCTCAGGGTGGTGGGCCACGATCGCGTCCGTCGACTGCTCCGGATGCAGCTGGAACTCCTCGGACAACACCACACCGATACGCTCGGCGTCGAGCAGTTCCACGATCTTCGCGCGGTCCTCCAGATCCGGGCAAGCACCGTAGCCGAAGGAGAACCGTGCTCCTCGGTAACCCAGTCTGAAGAACTGCTCCACGTCCTCCGGGTCCTCGTCCGCCACGGGGGTACCGGAGGGGAACAGCAGCTCCTGCCGAATCCGGCGGTGCCAGTACTCGGCCAGCGCCTCGGTGAGCTGCACGCTGAGCCCGTGGATCTCCAGGTAGTCCCGGTAGGCGTTGCGCGCGAACAGCTCGTTGGCGTAGTCGGCGATGGGTTGGCCCATCGTGACGAGCTGCATGGGTAGGACGTCCACCTGGCCGGTCTGCTCGGCCTTCTCCTTCGAACGGAAGAAGTCGGCCAGGCAGAGCCTGCGGTCGCGCCGCTGCCGGGGGAACCTGAACCGCACCCGCTCCAGCGCGTCCGGTTCCTCCTTCTCCAGCACTATCAGATCATTGCCGTCCGAATAGCACGGGAAGTACCCGTACACCAGCGCCGCGTGAGCGAGGATGCCCTGGGTGGACAGCTCGTCGATCCACGCCCGCAGCCGCGGCCTGCCCTCGCTCTCCACCAGTTCCTCGTACGAGGGACCTTCGCCCTTCCTCGCTCCCCGTAGACCCCATTGCCCAAAGAACGTCGCCCGCTCGTCGAGCAACGACAGGTAGTCCGCCACGGCCACGCCCTTGACGACCTTGGCACCCCAGAACGGCGGCGTCGGCACAGGGACATCGGGATCGACGTCCGAGCGCGTCGTGTCGTAGAGGTCGGGCTCCGGCCCCTGCTCGGCCTTCCGCTTCTCGGCGATCCGCAGCGACCGCTGTCGACGAGCCTTGCGCTCGGCCTTCTTCGCCTCCTCGGCGGCGTCCTCCTCCGGGGTCTCACCGCGTTTGATGGCCATGACCCGGTCCATCAGCTTGAGGCCCTCGAAGGCGTCCTTGGCGTAGCGGACGTCACCCTCGTAGATCTCGTCCAGATCGTTCTCGACGTAGGTGCGGGTCAACGCGGCCCCACCGAGCAACACCGGATACTTCTGCGCGACCCCGCGGGAGTTCATCTCCTGCAGGTTGTCCTTCATGATGACGGTGGACTTCACCAGCAGTCCCGACATCCCGATGGCATCGACCCGGTGCTGTTCCGCTGCCTCCAGGATAGCGTTGATCGGCTGCTTGATGCCGATGTTCACGACGTCGTAGCCGTTGTTCGACACGATGATGTCGACCAGGTTCTTGCCGATGTCGTGGACGTCGCCCTTCACCGTGGCCAGCAGAAGCTTGCCCTTACCCCCGGAGTCGGTCTTCTCCATGTGCGGTTCCAGGTAGGCCACCGCCGCTTTCATCGTCTCGGCCGACTGCAGCACGAACGGCAGTTGCATCTGGCCCGAACCGAACAGGTCACCGACCACCTTCATGCCGGCGAGTAGGTGCTCGTTGACGATGTCGAGCGGCTTCTTCTCCCGCATCGCCGCGTCGAGATCCTCTTCCAGGCCGGTGATCTCGCCTTCGACGATACGTTTCTCCAGCCGTTCGAACAGCGGTAGCTTCGCCAACTCCTCGGCTCGCGAGGCGCGCGTCGAGGACGCCGTCTTGCCCTCGAACAGCTGCATGAGTCGCTGCAGCGGGTCGTAGTCGTCCTGGCGCCGGTCGTAGACGAGGTCGAGTGCGACCTGCTTCGGCTCGTCCTCGATCTTGTTCATGGGCAGGATCTTGGACGAGTTCAGGATGGCCGAGTCCAGTCCCGCTTCCCGGCATTCGTGCAGGAAGACCGAGTTCAGCACCTGCCGTGCGGCCGGGTTGAGCCCGAACGACACGTTCGACAAGCCCAGTGTCGTCATGACGTCGGGGTGACGCCGCTTCAGCTCCCGGATCGCCTCGATGGTCTCCAGCGCGTCCTTGCGAACCTCCTCCTGTCCCGTGGTGATGGGGAACACGAGACAGTCGATGATGATCGACGATTTGTCCAGTCCCCAGTTATTGGTCAGGTCGGAGATGGCGCGCTCGGCCACCCGCAGTTTCCATTCGGCGGTGCGCGCCTGCCCCTCCTCGTCGATGCAGGTGACGACCACGGCGGCGCCGTGCTCCGCCGCCAGCTCCAGCACGCGCCGGTAGCGACTGTCCGGACCGGTGCCGTCCTCGTAGTTCACCGAGTTGATCGTGCACCGCCCACCGAGATGTTCCAGACCGGTGCGCACCACGTCAGGCTCAGTGGAGTCCACCATGATCGGCAGCGTGGAGGCCGTGGCGAGCCGGGAGGCCAGTTCGGCCATGTCGGCGGCGCCGTCCCGACCCACGTAGTCCACACACAGGTCGAGCATGTGCGCGCCTTCACGGGTCTGCGCCTTGGCGATCTCGACACAGTCGTCGTAGCGGCCCTCCAGCATCGCCTCACGGAACGCCTTCGACCCGTTGGCGTTGGTCCGCTCCCCGACGTTGAGGATCGAGGCGTCCTGCTCGAACGGCACCGACTGGTACACCGACGACACCGCCGGGTTGTGGTCCGGGCGACGTTCCTTCGGGGTCAGCGACGACACCGCCTCCACCACCGCCCGCATGTGCTCGGGCGTGGTGCCGCAGCAACCGCCCACCAAGCGGGTACCGAACTCGGTGACGAACGTGGCCAACGCCTCGGCCAACTCGTCCGGCCGCAGCGGATACACCGCGCCGTTCGGCCCCAGTTCGGGCAGGCCGGCGTTGGGCATCACCGAGATCGGCACGCGGGCGTGCTCGGACAGCACCCTCAGGTGCTCGCTCATCTCGGCCGGCCCGGTGGCGCAGTTCATCCCGATCAGGTCGATACCGAGCGGCTCCAACGCCGTGAGCGCCGCACCGATCTCGGAGCCGACCAGCATGGTGCCCGTCTGCTCCACGGTCACCTGAGCGATGATCGGAACCCGCCGCCCGGCCTTGGTCATCGCCCGCTTCGCACCGACGATCGCGGCCTTGGTCTGCAACAGGTCCTGCGACGTCTCCACCAACACGGCGTCCGCACCGCCGTCGAGCATCCCCAGCGCGTTCTCGATGTACGCGTCACGCAACACCGCGTACGGAGCGTGACCCAGCGTGGGCAGTTTCGTGCCCGGTCCCATCGAACCGAGCACGAACCGCGGCCGGTCCGGCGTCGAGTACTCGTCGGCGCACTGCCGCGCCAACGTCGTGCCCTTCTCGGCCAGCTCCCTGATCCGGTCGAGGATGCCGTACTCACCGAAGTTGCCGTAGTTGGTGCCGAACGTGTTCGTCTCGATGGCGTCGGAGCCGGCCTCCAAAAACCCGCGGTACACCGACGTCACGACGTCGGGGCGGGTCTCGTTGAGGATCTCGTTGCACCCTTCCAGCTGAGCGAAGTCGTCCAGCGTCAGGTCGAACTCCTGGAGCGCGGTGCCCATACCGCCGTCCGCGACGAGAACCCGCCGCTCCAACTCGGCGAGAAAACGACTGTCCATGTTCATACCCGCAGCTTGGATTCGATCTCGGCGGCGGCCTCACTGCCGTAGGTCGTGGCTACCCGCTTGGAGAATTCCGCACGATCCAGCGTGTATTCCTGTGTCCCGACGGTTTCCAGGACGATGGCGGCCAGCGTGCAGCCCACCTGTGCCGCTCTCTCCAGGCTGAGCTTCGCGTGCAACCCCCACAGGAATCCGGCGCGGAAGGCGTCACCGACACCGGTCGGGTCGACCTCGTCGACCACCTTCACGGCGGGCACCACCAGCGGATCGGCGTCCTTCCTCTCGATCCGCACCCCCTCGGGGCCGTAGGTCTTCACCCAGCACCCGACCCGGTCGAGCACCTCCGGCTCCGACCAACCCGTCTCCTTCAACAGCAGCGACGTCTCGTATTCGTTGGTGAACAGGTAGGCCGCGCCTTCCACGAGCGTGCGGATCTCGGGGCCTTCCATGCGTGCCAGCTGCTGCGAGGGGTCAGCGGCGAACGGGATGCCCCGCGCACGGCACTCCTCGGTGTGCCGCACCATGGCCAACGGGTCGTTGGGCGCCACCATCACCAGGTCGAGACCGCCCACCCGGTCGGCGATGGGCTGGAGCTCGATGTCCCGCGCCTCCTCCATCGCTCCCGCATAGAAGGTCGCGATCTGCGCCTGCACCTGGTCGGTGGTGCACAGGAAGCGCGACGTGTGTTTCGTCTGCGACACATGCACCGACTTGGTGTCGACCCCGTGCCGCTCCAACCAGGAACGGTATTCGTCGAAGTCCGCGCCGACCGCCCCCACCAGGATGGGGGTCATTCCCAGGCTGCCGAGCCCGAAGGAGATGTTGGCGGCCACACCTCCCCTACGGACATCCAGCTGGTCCACCAAGAACGACAGGGACACCCTCTCCAGTTGGTCGACGACGAACTGGTCGGAGAACTTGCCGGGAAAGACCATCAAGTGATCGGTCGCGATGGAACCGGTCACGGCTATGCGCATTGGGACACACTCCTCATGGGGCCTTGAGGCCAACGCTTGGATTGGAACCGCACCCCCACGGGTGCGGTCGGGTGACCGGGAGCACGGACCTGCGGCCGGTTCCCGACCACCCACGGCACACCGTCGATCAGTAAGGTGCTGTGAGCGGATGACGTCGACGACGAGAAACGGTCACGCCTTCGCCGCGTCCTTCAACGCCGGGGCGCGGTCGGTGCGTTCCCATGGCACGTCCAGGTCTGTACGCCCGAAGTGCCCATAGGCAGCCGTCGGCGCATAGATCGGCCGCAACAGATCCAGATCACGAATGATCGCCGCAGGCCGCAGATCGAACACCTCGGTGATCGCCG
>NZ_DAHVQP010000142.1:0-22651 GCF_027317685.1 Saccharomonospora sp. | reverse complement strand
GACGGGGACGATGGTGCTGGCGCTGGTGATCTTGATTTCGGCGATGAGGGTTTCGATCAGGGCTTTGCGGGTCTGATCGGTGCCGGAGTCGATGACGTGGGTGATGTGCTCGGCGACTTCCGTGAGGGTGGCCGTGTCGGGCGCGGCCGGTTCGGCGTCAAGCGCGGCGGCCAGTTCGTCACGGCGGGCGGCGAGCTGCTTGCTCGTGGCGCGTAGCTCGGCGAGCCGCTGGCCGACCAGCTCATCATCGAGGGTTCCCTTTTCGAATGCGGTCAGGTAGCGGTCGATCTTGCCGTTGGTCTCGGCGATCTTGGCCTCCACGCTGGCGAGTTCGGCTTGCTGGGTGTCCTGCCCGGCGTGGTGCTGGCGCTGCGCCTCGGCCACCGCGTCCGCGATCAGGGAGTGGTGGTCGCGGTAGAAGCCCGCCAGCGCATCGAGCACGGCCGCTTCTACGGCGTCGGCGTTGAGGCGGTGCCCGTTGCACTTGGCGGTGTCGTAGCGGGACCGGGTAAAGCACGTGTAGTAGCGGTAGACCTTGTTCTTGCCGGTCGCGCGGGTGCCGATCATGGCCTTGCCGCACTTCGGGCAGCGCATGAGCCCGGTGAGCTGGTAGTCGGAGCCGTTGGCGCGGCGGTGGGCGTGGTCCTCGCCACGCTCGGCGAGTAGCCGCTGTGCGTCTTTGAAGGTCTCGGTGTCCACGAGCGGGGTGTGGCAGTCGTCCACGGTGATCTCCCGGAAGGACAGTTCGCCGATGTAGATGCGGTTCGAGAGGACGCGGAGGACTTGGTATGCGGACCAGGTGCCGCCGGTGGTGGTGCGGTGTCCTCGGTCGTTGAGTACGCGGGCGACGACCTTGGAGCCGAGCCGGTCGTGGGTGTAGAGGCGGAAGATCAACCGCACGATCGGCGACTCGTCGGTATTCGGCACGAGCCGGTGCGTGTCCTCGGCGACGGTGTAGCCGAACGGACGGCGACCGCCTTTCCACAGGCCCTTGGCTGCCTTGCGTTCCATGCCGTTGATCACGCGGTCAATGATGGTGTCGCGCTCGAACTGGGCGAACATGCCCAGCATCTGCACCAGCATCCGCCCCATTGGCGTGGAGGTGTCGAACGGCTCGGTTGCCGAGCGGAACGCCACCCCGCACTGGTCGAGTTCGTCGAGCAGGGTCACCATGTCCCGCAGGTTCCGGGAGAACCGATCGACCCGGTAGACCAGCAGCACATCGATCAACCCTGCACGTGCCGCGTTGAGCGCGCGTTGCAGGTCGTCGCGGTCGGTGGTGGCCCCGGAGGCGTCATCGGAGAACCGCAGCGCCACTTCCCAGCCGGGCTGGGAATCCACAAAGGACTTCAATCGCTCGTTCTGGGCTTCGATCGAGTAGGGCTGGTGTTCGTCGTCGGTGGAGCGCCGCATGTAGACCCCGACCCGCACGGTGTCGAGATCATCGAGCCGTGGCGGGGTGTTCTGGGTGCGCCGCGCGGTTTTCGCTCGCGCCATTGAGAAAACTCCTTGCGAACTGTGGTGGTGAGGGTCGATCCGGACCCCTTGTTGGTCCGGATCGACCATGAACAAGAAACCTGTATGGGGCGACAAGAGCTGACTGAGAACTGACTAACGTCGCAGGTCACAGCCGGTGTGCCGCATGGTTCTATTGTCCCATGTCTTTTCCTTGGAGTGAAGGGAAAATCGGGGTCTCATGCGGCGTTTTCCCCGCTGTGGTACTGGTTTTCTTCCTCCGGTTTCCACTGGTTGATCAGGGCGGCCAATGCGGTGACCGCGAGCCGGTATTCGTCGGCGGTCATCGGTTCGGTCTCGATCCGTTCGACCGTAACGCCGGCGCGGCGTGCCCTGCGGCGAAGTGGCACGACAGCGCCGTCCGGATCAGCGTCGTTGCCGCTGTGGTCGCGGTCGTGTTCGGGATTGTGGGGGCACATGGCGCACCTCCGGGTGCCCGCGAGCCCACGCGCAGGGTGGGAGGTCGCGGGCGCTGGTCGGCAGCATGGGCAACCGTCGACGCAGCGGGCACACACCAGCCGGATCACCCGCACCCGTACCTCCGGTGGGCTTGATCGGGTGCGGGCACGCGCCATGACGCGCGCTGTGGTGGCTGGCGGTGCCAGGCTGAAACAAGGCCGGTGGGCTTCGACTCCCCGACTGCACTCGGGCACCCATCGGGGCCAGCGATCACCGACCGGGGTTCTGGGCTCTCACCGCCCACGATCAGCGAGACCACGGGCGAGACCGGAACGGGACGGGTGGTCTCGTCTCGCTGGGTGGGTCTCGGTGTCTCGATCATGGTCTCGGCGCGGTCTCACCAAAGGCGAGACACACGGGGCGGGTCGACGCGAGAGCCCCAGAAGATCGTTTGGAGTTGTCCGGGGTTTAGGCGGGACGCTTCCACCGCTGCCACGGTTGGCGCGTGGGCCTCCCGTGGACGGTGGTGTCCTCGTCGGGGTCGGGGTCGGTGAGCACGATGTCGCCGACGTCACGGCCGTGCCGGTTGGCCTCGCGCATCTCGTCGGTGGTGCCGTCGCGGTACACGTCCCCGTAGTCGTGGCTGTCGAGTACGGACGCTGGGCGTGTGGCCAGGTCGGCGAGCACGGTGGGCGTGCCGTCGTCGGTGGTGCCGTCGATCATGGCGGGCAGCTCGCCGAGACGGACCCTGCGGGCGCGACCCGGTTGGGCGGTGACTACCGACCAGACCTCGCCCGCCGGGCCGTCCGGGTGGCCGTGCTCGCGGGACGCGGTAGCCACAGGGACGGGGGAATGCTTGGCCTGCAAGGCTTTCCGCAAGCCCTGTTCGCGGCGGGTGCTGGTGGTCCAGATCAGCACCATGCCCGCCAACTGCCGCGCCACGTCGAAGCGGTCGGTGTAGGGCTTGCCGGAGCCGGTGTAGCGGTCGATCTTGTCGGCGACCTTACGTAGGGGTTCGGTGCCGGTGTCGTGTTCCAGGAAGAACCCCAGCCATCGGCCGTTTTCATGCCAGCAGCCGTAGCCGTCCGGGGTGATCTTGTGCTCGTAGAACTCGGTAATCGACTCTTCGGAGCGCCAGGTATGCAGGCCCTCGCGGTCGAAACCCCGCTCATCAGCGGCGAACGTGCCGAGCCCGCAGCGGCGGGCGTAGGCGGCGAGATCGGCGAAGAACTGGTTCACCCCCAACAGGTGCGGCAACCGTGGCGATTCGAGGATGCGGCGCAGCCGATCCGCGTGCGTCGCCGGGCGCGGCGGCGTCGTGCCGTTCTGTGCGGCGCGCAGCTCCACGCCGCGATAGCCCAGCAGGTAGTGAAACGGCTTCGAGCCACCTTCCGCCCGATACGGCTGCGTACGCCACAACACGCCCAGATCAGCAAGATGCAGCAAGCGATGCTGTGCCCGCGAGATCGACGGAAACACCAGCGCGCGAAGCTGCTCCGTGGTCAGAACATGATGTTCAGCAACCAGTTCCAGCACCAGACGATCCCGAGGCGTGAGCTTGGCCCACAGCGCCCCGTCCGGCTCTCCGGCCGCCGCCCTGCGGCGGTGCCCCCGCGCGGCAGACGTGAAATGAGACTGATTGTGACCAATCAGTCGGACACCCGCGCCGCGCGTCTTGTTCCCGCCCCGACCTGCGGCGTTGGGAACAACATCCCCTGCGGATGCCCCTGCGGCCCTGGGACGCACCGCACCCGCCGCCCCATCCGCAGCCCCACGCGCCGCGCCAGCCGCGCGACCGTGAACCTCGTTGTCTCTGCGGTCAGCCATGAACACCACCCATCGGTCAGGGCCCCTGTACGCCCCTGAAGTCCGGAAAAATGGGCCTCATAGGACCGCGATCAAGAAAAATGTGACCAAAGTCACTTTGTCGCGGTGGGTGGTGTGGCTGCCGTTGTCGACCGTCGCGAAGCAGCGAACATGATCGATCAGCCTCCTCATTGTGCCAGGAACGTGGGCACTACAAGAGGGGCGAACCAGGGCCGAATTTCGACGCCTACACGGGAAAATCACTCAGACGGCGCGGTGCGCTGTGCGAGACTCGATAGTGCTGCTCGATCTGCGGATACGGCTGGAAGTGAGCCCGGTGCGCCCGCGTCGTCGTGGGACTCCGGGCCTCGCGCAGTGCGCATCCGCTGTCAGCGCTCGGGCCGTATGGAGGTTATTCCCAAGAAGTCGGGGAAACGAGCCTGCCGCCCCGGTAGCGGCGTGACCAGCGGTGTTGTTCCGCAGCGGGCGGCAACTCGGCGGGCAACTCATAAGTTGCCGACGAGTTGCCGACATGAGTTGCCCACCGAGTTGCGGTCGCTCTTTGGCTTGCTGTCACATGCGTTCTGGGGCGCTGATGCCGAGCAGGTCGAGCCCGTGTTGGAGCGTGCGCGCTGTGAGTTGGCAGAGGGCGAGTCGGTTGCTGCGGATCGGCTCTTCGGCGTTGAGGACGTGGCAGGCTTCGTAGAAGTTGGTGAAGTCGCGGGCGAGGTCGTAGAGGTAGCCGCACAGCTTGTGCGGTTCCAAGGTCTCGCTCACGTCGGTGAGAGCCGAGCCGTAGGCGTCGAGTTCCAGGGCCAACGCACGTTCGGCGGGCTGAAGTTCGATGGTTGGGTCGATCGCGACTTCGGGATCTCCGGCTTTGCGCAAGATCGAGCGGATGCGGGTGTGGGCGTACTGGAGGTAGACGCCGGTGTTGCCGTTGAAGGACACCATGCGGTCCACGTCGAAGACGTAGTCCTTGATCCGTGAGCTGGACAGGTCGGCGTACTTGACCGCGCCGATGCCCGCTTGCTCGGCGATCTTGTCCAACTCCTCAGCAGGCAGCTCCGGGTCCTTTTCGTGGACGACGGCGCGGGCGCGTGTCACGGCGTCGTCGAGGAGATCCATCAGGCGCACCGTGCCGCCGGAGCGGGTCTTGAACGGGCGTCCGTCGGGGCCGAGAACGGTGCCGTAGGGCACATGTGCGGCCTCGATGCTGTCCGTGAGCCAGCCCGCGCGACGGGCGGCCTCGAAGATCATTTGGAAGTGCAGGGCTTGGCGGGAGTCCGTGACGTACAGCAGGCGGTTGGCTTTGAGGTCGTGGATGCGGTAGCGGATGGTGGCGAGGTCGGTGGTGTCGTAGCCGTAGCCGCCGTCGCGCTTGCGCACCATCAAGGGGGCGGGATTGCCGTCCGGGCCGTTGACCTCCTCGGAGAAGATTACGAGAGCGTCTTCGCTTTCGACGGCGATTCCTGCCTCGGTCAGCTCGGTGACCACATCGGAGAGCAGGTGGTTGTAGAACGACTCGCCTACCGAGTCTTCGGGGGTGAGCAGGACGCCGAGCCGGTCGTAGATGTCGCGGAAGGCTTTTTCGGACTCGGCGACGATCTCTTTCCAGCGCGCGATGGTGTCGGGGTCGCCGGATTGCAGGGCGACGACGCGCTGACGTGAACGGTCCGCGAAGTCGGGGTCGGCGTCGAACAGGGCGCGGGCGGCGCGGTACAGCTCGTCGAGCGCGGAGACGGCCGAGGTGCCGGGTTCCAGCTCGTCGTGGTGCCAGGTGGCTTCTGGGTGCTCGTTGAGGTATTGGATGAGCATCCCGAACTGGGTGCCCCAGTCGCCGAGGTGGTTTTGGCGGATGACGTCTGCGCCGAGGAAGCCGAGCACACGTGCGAGGCTGTCGCCGATGATCGTGGTGCGCAGGTGGCCGACGTGCATTTCCTTGGCGATGTTGGGCGCGGAGTAGTCGATGACGGTCCGGTGACCCTCGTTGGGCGTCCCGACGCCGAGGCGGGGACTGGCCAAGCGGGCGGCGAGCTGGTTCCAGATGAGCTGATCGGGCACGGTGATGTTGAGGAACCCCGGTCCGGACACCTCGACGTGCGCAATCGGCCCGCGGTCGCCGGCTACGGCCGCGGTGAGCGCGTCGGCGAGTTCGGCGGGCTTGGTACGGGCGCGCTTGGCTAGGGCGAGGGCTGCGTTCGACTGGAAGTCGGCGTGCTCGGATCGGCGGACGACAGGATCGGCTCCGGCCAGCTCCGGGCGGGCATGGGCGATCGCCTGGGACACGCTGTCGGCGACTTGGCCGAGCAGCGGCAGCACCTCGTGGTTCGTCACTGAGTAACCCTCCTTCTCAGCGGGCATTGTCCCAGGCCGCAGCATCTAGCCCACGCGCAGCCCGAAGTTGCCTGATCGCGGCACGGCACGCGCTGTGATCGGGCTCGAACCGGTGGCCGTCCACCTGACGGAGGATGTTGTCTTGCGCGAGCCGGGCAAGCCCGCGACCGAGCGTGCTGCGCAGGTGTCCGTTGGGGGTGTAGCCGAGGAAGTCTTCGCCGGTGGTCTGCTGGGGGCCGATGGTGACGGCCGTCATCGCCTCGTCCAGCGTGAGGCTCGTCGCGTCCCCACTGAGTGCCACAGCCAGCAGCCCAAGGGCGTATTCGGCGCGCTCGCGGTGTTCGGTGTAGGTGGCAGCGTCGCCACCGAGGAAGACATGTGGGCTGGTCAATGCATTGAGGACGAGCCGGTGCGCAAAGGGGCGGGAGTTGAGAAACCACGGCTCCACCACCACGGCAGACACGGCGAGGTTGCCGCCGCTGTCGGCGTCGAAGCAGTGCAGGCTCACGGCGGCGTCCACGTCGGCGAAGGTCGCGTGCACCTTGACCGTGTAGTCGACCTCGGTGTCCAGGTCGAAGCCGTGGGCGCGGTGCAGGTCACACACGGCCTCGATGAGGCGGTCCAGGTCCTCGGCAGTCAGGGGCTGTGGACCGATCAGTACGAGATCGAGATCAGACCGGGGTGTTGCGGTACCAGTGGGGTGCGAGCCGTACGCCAGGCCGTACCCGGCTTCGCCGACGAAGGTGCTGCGCAGCGTGCTCGCCGCCGCGTACGCGGCGCGTTGGATGGCCTTCACGTGCTACCTCGGCAGGTGGTGGCGGGGATGCGGGGCAGCGTGGAAGTCGATCACATGGACGCCGCTGGGCAGCGTGATTTCCCCCGAGGGTTGCTCGTAGCGGTCGACGAATTCGCGGATCTCGTGCTGCACGCCCGCGTCGTCCACGAGGGCGGGGAAGCTCTTGAGGTGCACGACGTTGAACCACGCGATCGCGGCCTCGGCGTTTGGTGCCCACGCGGTGCCGCCACGGCGTGTGTGGGTCAGCGTCCCTTCTCCGGCGTCCTCGGCGTCTCGAAGGGCACGCAGCAGGAGGTTGCGGGTATAGCTGCGGCCTTCCTCGGGAAAAGGGGCGATCTGCTCCCACAGTCGGGTCACTAACCGTTGTTCGGGGGTGTCGGAGTCGAAGAACAGCGCCAGCAGGTGCCCGCCGGGAGCGAGCAGGCGTGTCATGTCGCGGACGAAGGTGCTGGCCCCGGTGCGGGCGGCGTCCACGTCGGCGACCGGTTGGATGGCCTCGCCGGTCATGGACTCGAAGAACTCACCGAGTGGATAGCTGAGCGACCAGAATGCGCCGACGAGATCGAACGAACCCGCGCGTCCTTCGCCGAGCAGTTCGGCGACGGCATCGCGGGTATCGGCGCAGAGGGTACGGGCCTGCGGGTATCGCTGGTGTACAGCGTCGATCATCGTCGAGCTGTAGTCAGCGGCAGTCAAGTGGCGCGCGTAGGGCGCGAGGCGGGCAGTGACGCGCCCGGTGCCGCACCCGAATTCGACGACGGCCAGGTCGCCAGCGGGTCGTCCATAGTGGACGGAAAGTAATTCGCTGATCAAATCGAGGTCTTCGCGGCCATCGTAGTAGTGGGGCAAGAGTCGGCGGTCGTACACGCCGCTGGTTTCGTAGACCGAGCGGAAGTGCTCGACATCGGTCACTGAATGTCTCCTTCGAGGTCGCCGCCGAGTTTGGCTACGTAGTCGAGGACTTCGGCCATATGTGCCTCGGTGGTGCGTGGGTTGTTCGCCATGAACCGCAGGGGATACAGCGTCGCTCCGGCCCGCAGGAATGCGTGATCGTCGGGAAGACTGAACTGGTGGAGGAACCAGGTTCCCTCGGCGAGTGTCCGTTCGTGGATGCGCTGGTTTACCGCGTTGATCCGCTCAATCTGATGCTCGGACACGGGTGGTTCGGGCCGAATTCCGGTGGGGAGGTAGACGAACGCCACCGCCGCAAGGTCGGGGTCATGCAGGCGCAGTAGTTGCGGGTGCTCATCGAGGAGAGCGGCGAAACGGCGGGCTTTGCTCACCCGCTGTTCGGCCAGGGCAGCCAGCCCGTCGCGGCCGTGGGTAAGCATCATCATCCACAGCTTGAGCGAGAGCCATCCTTTGGTGCCGATGAACGGCGTGACCTGCCCGAAAGCGTAATCCTCCTGCATGATCAGGTCGGAATAGCTCGACACTGCCCGCAGGCTGGAGGGCTGGCGCACCAGCAGGGCACTCAAGCTGTAGGGCACCGCCATGACCTTGTGCGGGTCGACGGTCACACTGTCGAACTCGGTGATCCCGTCGAGCTGGTGGCGAAGTTGGTCGCTGAATGCCGCGACCAGTCCCCAGCAGGCATCCACATGCAGCCAGATCCGGGGATCGGCCGCGCGGACCACATCGTGCACTTGTCGCAGGTGTTCGACGGTCTGGGTTCTGCTGTCTCCGGCGTAGGCGATCACTGCCATGATTTGCCCGTGATGGCGGCGCAGCGCCCGTTCCAACGCGGCGAGGTCGTAGCGGAACCCGTGAGTGTCGACCTCGATGGCTTGGTCGCCGACACCAACCCAGTTCAGAGCGCTCTTGATGCTGTAGTGCCCGATTCCGCGCGGCACGATCACGCCGAACTGCTCAGGATTTCGGACACCGCCGTGCATGGTCTCGGGTGCCTTGTGCTCGCGTGCGAGCATCATCGCCGTTGCGTTGCTGGTCGTTCCGCCGTGCGTGATCACGCCGCCCACGTCCCACACCGTGCGGATGTCGGCGACGGGAGGGTTGCCGTAGCCCAGCAGGTCGCGCAGCCAGCGCAACACCGCGATCTCGACGAAGGTCGCACTTGGTGAGTCGAAACTCTGATTGATCAAGTTCTGTTGCGTGAACAGGGCGAGCAGGCCGCCCGCAAGTGATGCCGGGTCGTCGCCAGTGTCGCCGAACCCCAGAAAGCGAGGACTGGCCTCGTTCTTGCACAGTGGCAGGATGGTCCGCTCGAAGGACTCCAGAACGGCATCGAGCGGCCGGGATTCGCGGGGAAGCTCGAAGACAAGCAGGTCGCGTACCCGTTCGGGCTGTAGTCGCGTGCGAAAGATGTCCGGTTGGTGTTTGAAGTCCAGGCCAACGTCGACCACGCGGTGAAGAAACTTGGACGTAGCATCGGCATCGGCTGGTGTGGCGGTCGATTCGTTGTCCACCGACCGGAGGCTCACGCGAAACTCCTTGTCATCGTGGGTGAAACTGACACAAACGATCAAGCCTAGTCACGGCCTCGGCCCAGCGGTGCCACCAAACGGGTTGCCGCCCGGGGTGTGCACGTCAGGACCACGGCGACGGACAGTGATCGCTGTCAGGGACAATGCCGACCGTGCAGAGGACGCCAACCGCCCAGTACGAGCCCTGGATGCGCCGTGCGCTCCAGGTCGCCCACATGTTGCCCGACCCAGGAGCCGACGATCCGCCGGTCGGCGCGGTGGTGTATGACCGCGACGGCAAGGAAATTGCCGCCGCGCACAACGACCGCGACCGGAGTGGAGACCCCACCGCCCACGCCGAAATCCTCGCGCTGCGACAGGCAGGCAAGGCGCTCGGCACATGGCGCCTGGAGGGCTGCACCCTCGTGACCACGCTCGAACCAGGAACCATGTCGGCGGGCGCGCTGGTGATGGCTCGTATTCCGCGCTTGGTGATCGGCTCCTGGGACAAGTACAACGGTGCCGTCTGCTCGCTGTGGGACGTGGTACGCGACCGCCGCCTCAACCACCGCGTCGAGGTCATCCCCGAAGTGCTGATGCCGGAGACGGACGCCTTGCTCAACACCTACCTCGACACACCACAAGCATCGTGATCAGCTCGCCCGTCACTCGCCGTCGTGCTGCTCTGGCGGACGATTCGTTCGCAGTCAGAGCAGACTGGGTACGGCAGGGTGTTGCCGTTCCACCACACGGCGGGCGCGTGGCAGGCGGACCAGAACACGATGATTCCCTGGAAATCAGTGCGGGCGTTGGTGTTGGGGACAGCGTGTAGTAACCGCCGGAACAGTCCCGGTAACCACCGCACGTCATCCGCTGCCATTGGCACACGGCTTGTCAGGCGGCTTCGTCGTCTTTGACGGGGGTGGCCGCGTCCGGGTTGAACCACACGACGCGGGCGCGGATGTGGCTGCCAAAGTGGAAACCGCGCAGGGCGTTTTCCGGGGCTTGCAGGCTCATCCGTAGCCCGCGTTCGACCGAGACAACCTCGGCGTGATCGTCGAACGCGATTCCCCACGCCGCGATACGAGCATCTACGCGGTCGCCGTACTCCTGCACGACGGCGAAGAGGCGGGGTGCATGGTCGGCGACCATGTTTTCCAGCTCGAACGCGAACTCGGTCTCGTCGCACAGCGGCGGAATGTCTGACGGGTCGGGTACGAATGCGTCGAGCGGGTGGCGACGTTTCTGCTGATCGGCCTCGGTGTCGGTCGGCTGTGGGGCCGTGGCGTGTTCGCTACGTCGGCACGACTTCCGTGTCGATTCTGCTGTTGTCATTGCTTGCCTCCATCCGTGCGCGATTCCGGTTCAAGCGCAGGGCATGGCGCTAACAGCGCCATGCCCTGCGCTGGTCATCGGGGAGGTGGGTGCCGTAGATCACCAAGCAGGCAGGGCAGAACGCACGGGGCGGCGTGCGCTCGACATGCCGCGTCGGGACGCAGTGATCGCAGAGCGCTTGGTAGAAGGTCCGCTCGTCGTCGCCGATCTGCTCAGAGGGAAAGGCGTGCCAGGTGGCGTCGTAGGCGGACATGAGCCAGGTGACCGTGGGCGCGGTCATGGACGATCGTCCTCATCGTCGCGCGGCCAAGGCCACCGGTGGACCGTGGCAGGTGGCGCGTAGGGCCGATATCGAGGGCTGGCTGGCGGGTCGATGCTGTCGAGAAGCCAGGCCAAGGCGTTGGCGGCATGGCCTGACTGGTGCTCGACAATCTCGCCATGTTTGGCGGGGCACCGGTAATCGAAGCTCGCCTCGGCGCGCACGGCGTGGGCCAAGCCGCTGGGGCGCAGCGCCAGGTATTCGACGTATCCGGCGCGCACGCGCCAGAGCCGGGTGCCGATCAGGATGCCGCCGTCGTTGGCGTCGGGCAGTGGCCGGAATCCTTCGGCGTACAGCCGTCGGCCCAAGTCTTCGGCCACCTCGCGAGACAGCGGGCTCATCATTGCCCCTCCTTGCGGGCGTGGCGGGCGGCGATCTGCCCGTCAACGTGGGCGCGGTAGATCGCCGCAGCGAGCCGGAGCAGGAACACCAGCGCGGCGATCACGACGAGAACGGCTTGCGCTGCGGGGCTCATGCGTGGCCTCGCACGGTCACGACGGCGTGCTGGTGCTCGTCTTGCGCGGCGGGCTCGTCCAGCGCGAACACCGCGTCCCGCAGCGCGCCCCGCAGCCGACCGGCCTGCAACGGGTCCAGCACGGCGACCTCACCCGGTGGGAACACCAGCGCCACCCGGTTGTCATCCGTGCGCACAACGAGGAGTTCGCGGCCTCGCCCAGCGATGTCGCGGCACCCAGCTACCCACTGACCTGGTTTGCGTCGCCTCCACCACATGATCGCTCCCCACAGTCCCGCCAACCCTCGGGCGGCGTCGTCGTTCGGGCGGTCCGGGCCAGGTCGGGGGTCTGGCCCGGACCTCGTTGGATGTCGGCGAGGCTGCGGGCGGGGATTCGAGGAAGGTCACCGCAGCTCCGCCGACTCTGGTTGATGCTATAACTGAGTCTCAATTTCAGACACCTGTTGATCTCGGTCCATCTGGGTGAAAAACTGAGACTCAAGTGACGACTCTGTGTGATGCGCTTGTAATGAGGCAGACTGGTGACCCATGACTGAGGAAGATCCCGGCCCGATCGTTCAGCGGCTCGTCCTGGGCGAACGTCTCCGCGCACTCCGCGAAGCCAGCGGGGTGTCGTTGGACGACGCGAACGCTCGTCTGAAGTGGTACCGAGGCAAGCTGTCCAAGATCGAGAACGGGACGCTCGGGCTGAGCGAGCGTGAGCTGTCTACGCTTCTGGACTGCTACGGCGTACCGGGGCCGGAGGCGGCGCAGGTCATGCAGCTTGCGGCCGAAGCCCGCCGCCGAGCCGCGCCCGAGCGCGTGAACGACTGGGCCAAGCAGTACGTACCCCTGGAACGTGCCGCGTCTGAAATCCGCTTGGTCTACAGCGAGATTCCTGGGCTGCTCCAGACCAAGGAGTGTGCGAAGGCGCAGCTTGCCAGGTCGCCCGTCGTGTTGGCGGCCGACGTGGACGACATGGCAGCCGCCCGCGAGGAACGCGGCGACCGGTTGTTCCGGGACAACGCGCCACAGGTGTGGGCCGTGCTCGGTGAGGAAGCACTCCTCCGGCGCGTGGGCACGCCCGAGGTGATGAAGGCCCAACTCGAACGGCTGCGGGAGATGGCGAAGCTACCCACCGTCTCGCTCCGGGTCGTGCCCTTGGATCATGGACCGTATGCGGGGCTGAGCTGCCCGTTTACGTTGCTGTGGATCGAGAGAGCAAGGGCCACGATTGCCTACGTCGAGACCCTGACCGGCGCGGATTACGTCAAGACGACACGCGCCTATAGCCTCGCGTTCGAACAGGCGCAAGAGGACGCGCTGACGGACGACGAGACACTGACGCTACTTGACCGCTACATCGCGGATCTTGAGTGAGTTGGGAGAAGGGCACATGGCGGTTTCCGACGACGGCCTTCAGTGGCGCACGAGCAGCTACAGCGGTGGCGCTCAGCAGTGCGTCGAGGTCGCGCAAGCGCCGGACGGCGGACGCTGGCTGCGGGACACCAAGGACCGTAGCCGTCCCGCCCACTACTTCACCGCCGCCGAGTGGGACGCCTTCATCAAGGGCGTCAAGGACGGCGAATTCGACTAAGCCACTCACGGCAACACTGCGGGGCACCTGGCGTTTCCAGGTGCCCCGCAGTGCATCCGCAGGTGGTCAAAAACGGCCGTTTTCGACCACCGGGCTTTTTTTGAAGACTCCAGGCCGCCCAGCACCGTACCGACCCCTGCGGCGGTGAACGTGACCAGCAGGCACAGCCCTTGCCAGACGGTAAGCCCGCCGGTCACTCCCGCGAGAACCTGGGCGCCCGCTGAACAGACCAGCAGTGTCGCCGAGATGTAGACGCGGAACGGCTGGCCCTTCATGCGCCGATTTTCACACGCCTGTCGTCGTTGATCCATCCGGCCTTGCGCCACCGACGCAGCACGCGCCGTCCGTAGTTGTTCGTCGTGGCTATGCGGTCCAACTCTGCGCCGGTGGGCGTGCGCCCCTTGGCACGCTCGGTCTGGTAGTACGCCCACATCCGTTGTTCGGCGGTCGGCTCCGCCTGCTCCCACCGAGACTCGCCCGAGACCAGCGAGAGCATCACGGGACGCTTGGTCTCGTCGCCAGTCTCGCGGGTCTCGGTGGTCTCGTTTCGGGTCTCGGCGGTGGTCTCGGCCTGTCGGCGCTTGAGCGCGCGGTTCAGCAGCTCGACCGCCAGCAACAAGGCCAGCGGCGGGCACGCCGCGACCGCGACGGCGAACACGCTCAACTCCGGCCTAGCGGCCACGTTGGCGCACAACGAAAGGGAAATCCCGAACAGGAAGGCCATCCATGCCTTCCACTGGCCGTCACCTCGACGACCTCGCCCGGTCTTCCACAGCTCCACCGTCGCCACCGTCAACAGCCCGTCCACCACGAGCGGCCACAGCGTCGCCGTGGTTTCATCCGCGCCGAACCGCAGCGCGAATTTGCGTCCGTGCCGGTACGAGGCGTACGCCGCGCCCAACGCCACGAACGCGGTTGATGCGCATTGCAGCCACAGCGCCCGATCCCGCCGAGAGGTCTGGTTCTGCTCGGTGGTGGTCATTGGCAACCACCACCCGCGCGACGCCCCGTCATCGTCGGGTCGACACCGGCCGCCTCGGCACAGCGGCCGACACAGGCGAACACCTGCGTGCCGGTCACCGACCGGCCGACCGGAACGGATCGGGAACCACGGGTGCGCAGGTAGTCGAGTCCGCAGATCACGCAGGCCAGCCCATCGGCCTGAGCGGCGGTCAATCCGGTGATGATCTCTTCGGGGTTCACCGGGCACCACCACCCGACACCACGCGGCGAGTACCCACCGGCTTGATCCTGATCTCAGGGCCTTCCGCCGTTAGGGTGTTCGTGTTCTGAAGCGTTAGGTCCACCCGATGCGCAAACGGTCCGTGTCCCGCGGGCCATCCGCGAGACACAAGGCACAGAGACAGAGACAGCGGCTCAGTTGTCGAACTCACCCGCCTTCACCCCAGCGACGAACGCACGCCACTCACTGTCGGTGTAAGCGATGACACCCGCATCAGGGCGCTTGGAGTTACGCACTTCCACACCACCTTCGACACGGCGAAACTCGACGCAGTTCGTCTCCTTGCCGGAGAAACTCGACTTGCGCCATTCGTTCTCCTCGTGCCGTACGGTCATTGTGTCGTCTCCACTTTGTCGATGACATCGGCGATGAGCTTGGTCGAGTCGCCCAAGCCTCCATCCGCCCGTAACGCCGGTCTTCTCGCTAGCGGGCCTCGACGGGACTGCGTCCGTCGAGGACTTCGTAGGCACGGTGGGAGACGGCGAGTAGCTGCTCGGTCGGCAGTCTCTCCGACCTCACCTCGCCTGCCGCGACGTCGTAGGCCTCGTGCAGCTCCACCAGCGCGGCCCGTAGCCGCGGAGCGTCGACCCGCGGCGCGGTACTCAAGTCCCGGACCCGGGCGAGCGCGTTCTCGACACGGTCGAGCCACGCCCCCTTGGGTGCCACCCTCGCCACGACGACCGCGATGGCCGCCCCCAACAACGTCGCCCACAGCCGGTCGGAGACCAGCTCGTGGGGCGGCACGGTCGTCCCGAGCGCGCTGACCAACAACGCGACCGGCGTGGCGAAGAACAACCCGAACGCATAGTTGACCGTGACCGTCAGTTCGGCACCCCATTGCAGGAGCACCAACATCCCCACGACGACCCAGGCGGCCGGCTCGGCCGTCAGCAACGCGAGCCCGAGCAGCACCCCGAACACCGTGCCCGAGACCCGCTGCACCATCCTCGGCACCGAGGTCGACGTACTGGTGGCCTGCAGAACCGACACAGCCGACACCGCCGCCCAGTACGCGTGCCCGATACCCAACAGATGCGCCGACACGCCCGACACGAAAGCCGCGACACCGACCCGCGCGGCATACGGCAGCAACCAAGTACTCGCGTGCTGGCCGGGCCGCAGAGCCGCCACGCCGAGAGCCCGCAGAGTTCGCCACCGCGACTCCGGCAACGGCGGGGAGAGGGTGCCCTCGGAACCGCCGATCGCACGCGGCGACTCGCCACGCCGTACCGCCTCGGCGGAGCCACGCAGGTCGTCGGCGGTCAGGCCGGTGTCCGCCGTGTCGACGAGCACCGCCTCACCGAACTCGGACACGAGGTGATCGACCGCGCGTTCCACCGCAACCTCGCGGCCGAGCGTCGACTGCTCGCGCCGCTCACAGCCCAGCAGCGCAAGACGCTCGCCGACAGCCTCGCGGCACTGCTGAACCTGCTCGAAACCCCGGCCGGCTCCCCGGACTGAACCCGGACACCCGAAGGGGCGCGACGACGAAAGTCGTCGCACCCCTCGACGCCGTCGGTGTCAGTACACGAAATCCAGCGACCCGTAGTACTCGTAACGATCGTCGGGTTTCGGGTACTCGTAGTACAACGCGCCACTGGTGGCTCCCTTGGGAACCTCGACCCGCCACGGGCGCAAACGGTGGATCGTCTTCCCACCCTCCGGCACGGGATTGCCCTTGAAGTCGAACTTCGGCAACCCGTCATCCTCCTTGCCGCCCGGATAGCCGTTACCGACGAAGAACAGCGCCTTCACCTTCATCTCACCGTGCGGGCAGTTGACGGCGATCTTGTCGGCCCCCTCCGGGATCTGGAAGCTCTGGGCATGGGTACCCACGTTCAACTTCACAGGCATGGTGTCCTCCTGTTGCGGGATCGACGGGGCGGAGCCACCTCCACCCGTGGAGTGGAACAGGGCGCGTAGCTGCGCGATATTGCCCCGGAACGCGTTGCCATCGATGGGCGAACGCCCGGCTACCCTGGCCGAACTGGTGAACTGCAGCACGGCGACGCGAAGGCCGCCGTAGCCGTCCCAGTAGTGGGCGGGCACCGCGGCGTACTCGTCCTGGATGTCACCGATCTCGTTGTCGGGATACCGGGACGACCACAGCGGCGGCAGCCCCGACAGCGAGGGTGACCCGAGCTGCTGCCAGTACCACCGCGGCATATACAGCAGCGGCACGGAATACCCCGCGGACCGCAACCGCGAGACGATGTCGCGGGTGAGGGACACTCCCCCGCTGTTAGTCTCGACGTCCGGGATCACGGGAATATCCGTCGATACCACGTTTTTGACGTGCGCCACCTGCGCCGCGGCGCTTATGCCGCTGCGTTGGTAGTGGTATGCGGCGAAGGGTTTCTTTGTCTTGCGAGCCTTGGCCACGTTCTCGGAGAAGCGGGCATCGGTGAACCCGTCCCCCTCGGTGGCCTTGAAGATGAAGAAGTCGATGCCCTCACGGGCCGCGCGCTCCACATCGAAGCTGCCTTGATGATGTGAGATGTCGATCCCGAAAATGGGCACTAGTCACTCCCCACAGTCGTGTCGGCCACGCAGACCGACCGCGGTTTCGGTGCGCTGGTGTGGTCTCCTCCCTGACGGTTTGTGCGGTTTCGTGTCCTTCCTGTGATGAAACCCGCACAGAGAGTGTCAGGGCAAGCTGCTTTACGAGTGAATGCGGGGAATGACCTGCCGAAAATATGAATCGCTTTCTACAACCGGTGCTTCGGCGGCCGGTTGTCACAACAGCGACAGAAGTTGCACAAGTCGCGGCCCCCGGACGCGAATCGGCCCGACAGGCACACCGTCCGGCTCCGCGGACTTCAAAAGAGCTTCACAAAGCCTTCCCAAGCGCGGACGAACAGTCTCCGACCTACAGCGGAGGACGTGGAAGAGGGCCACGCGCGGAAATCAACAGGACCTGTCGACAGGTCGAGGGATCAACGACGATGCCGATTCCTGCGAGACCGCGACGAACGACGAGCCGATCGGTCACCGGCTCCGTTGTTTCCGTTGTGCCGACCACGGGGCGCGGAGTTCTTGGGCCCGGAGCCCGGAGCGCTGGGCACCGAAGTGGCGGAGGAAGGGGCTGGGGAGGAAGCAGCGGGGGCGGGAGGAGCTTGGAACAAAGTGGCCGCTTCGCCGATACCGGCCTTCTGCGGCGACTCCAGCTCGCGGTAGTCGACCGGCTCCTCATGGGTGGTGTGACTGAACCGGAGGGCGGCGGTGGCTTCGAGAGCTTCACCGCGGTCGGAACCATGGAAATGAGACATAGAGTTAGCTGAATAGGACGAAACGTGAGACGAAGACATCAGACGCGAACACTCTCCGTTGTGAGACACGGTCCGTGAAGTGGTCGCGGGGGCGGGGCGCCGAGAAACCTCCTCAAACGCCCCGCCGGCACACTCAGAGCGTGCGAACTCCCGTGGCCTGAGGCCCCTTGGCGCCCTGACCGACGGTGAAGGCCACTCGCTGGCCATCCTCAAGGCTGCGGAAACCCCGTCCGTCGATCTCGCTGTAGTGCACGAACACGTCGGCGCTTCCGTCGTCCGGAGCGATGAAGCCGAAGCCCTTCTCGCTGTTGAACCACTTCACGGTTCCCTCGGTCATGTCGTCTCCTTCGCAAGAGATGCCGGTGACCACACCGTGTGATCACCCACAGCCGCGGGGTCGAGCAAAGTCGACGCTTCTCACCTGCTGCGAGGAGACGTGACACGCCCGCACCGATCTTTCGCGGACGTGACAGAACACGAACACGCAAAACCTGCGACTACTCAGGACAACGTCCTGACGCGCCGGACCATTCCCGGCACTTCCACCACCCTACCCGAGAGGAGCGCCGCTACCGCCGCCCACGCCCGGCCCGATACCTCGCTTCCCACGTCGACGAACCCCGCGAGCGCTTCAGTTATCGGACTCCTCCTGGGTGCCCACGGTTCGAAGCGCGCCCGACTCGTCGTAGGCGTAGACATCGTAGACGGCCTTGCCCGGCTCACCCTGTTCCGTGAAGTCGAGCGGCCCGCTGACGCCGTCGTAGTCGATGTCCTTACCGCTGTCGAGAAGCTTCTTGCACTCGGCAAACGACGTACACTTCTCGCCGTCCCTCGTGACCCTGTTGATTTCCGTGGAGAACACCATCGGGTCGTCGGACTGAGCGGCCTCGGCCGCCAACGCGATGATCGTCACGCAGTCGAACGCCTGCGGCGCGAACTGTGTCTTCCGCACATCGGGCGCGAATTCCCTCAGCCGCTCGAGGTACTCGTCGTTGTCCGCCGTGGGGGCCGTGCCCTTCATGCCCGCGAGCGCCCCCGCATCGTCCGGTGACACCGACGACGGCAACTCGGTGTCGCGGAGACCGTCGGCTCCGTAGACACCGATGTCCTGCGGCCCCACCCCGGCTTCGATCATGGCCTGCAACGCCTGAGCGCCTTCCTCGAACGCCACGACCACCACCGCGTCCGGGTCGGCTTCCCGCAGCTGCTGGGCGATCCGGTCGAAGTCCGGTGACTCGGGGTCGTACGTCTCCCCCAGCACCACGGTGGCACCCGAGGACTCCAGGGCCTTGGTGGTCGACTCCAACAGCCCACGGCCGTAGTCGTCGTCACGGGCCACGATGGCGACCCGCTGGTGACCGTCACCGGTGATCACCTTGCTGAGCGCGGACGCCTGAAGGTTGTCGCTCGGAGCGGTGCGGAAGTACAGACCACTGTCGGGATAGTCGGTGAGGGCGGCGGCGGTGTTGGAACCCGAGCACTGCACCACGCCCGAACCGGTCACGTCGTCGACGATCGCAAGCGACATGCTCGACGCCGCGGCTCCGACGACCGCGTCCACGTCCCTCGACAACACGTCGCCCGCCGCCCGCCTGGCGGCGTCCGCCTTTCCCGCCTCGTCCGACGCCGCGGCCTCGGGGATCGGCTGGCCGAGCACCCCGCCCGCTTCGTTGATCTCCTCGATCGCGAGCTTCACCGACTCGATCTGCGGCGGCCCCAGATGGGCGAGTTGCCCCGTCTCCGGCAACACGTACCCCAGGTTCAGCACGCCATCGCCGCCGTAGTCGCCATTGCCCCCTCTCCCGGCTCCCCCACCACCACATGCGGTGAGTACGAGTGCGGTCGCGCTCAAGAAGATCGCCGACCGCCACATCGATGGCGCTCGCATCCGCCGCCTCCATTCGTCGAACTGTGTCGTCACCGATGTTCCCATCCGACCGACCGGGCGAACGACTTCGTGCACTGGATCCTCATCGGTGGAGGGGGAACAATGCGAAGCCGAGTGGCACATCGCTTTCGACCCGCCGCTGCCTGCACTCCCTCGAAGTATGTGCCCACGCCACGGCGGGTGGTGAACGGAAAGGTGACGCATGATCGGACGGCGCCTGCTCCGCTGGCCGAACCGGTGGGCCGACTGGTTCGAGAAACGCGGCGTCTACGTGCCCGGTGAGGACAACCGGGTCGTGGACCCGTGGCGGGACTGGGGCTGGCTGATCGTCGTCTGGCTCGCCGGCCTGGCGGTGTTTGTCCTCGTTTTCGCCATCGCCGTGTGAGCTTTCGCCCCAGCTCCTTTTCCGTGACCACCACCTGGCACAGCACGTGCATTACGGCGAGGACACGAGCGGGCTCCGACTCCGCCTCAACCACCCGATCCCGCTAGCTTGCCCAGGCCCGTGTCGACAGAGTGGACGAGGGCGGCATGAACGCACGCCCGAACGGAGCAACTTCGCGCTGCGATCGGAGCAAGGAGCAGCCTGTGTCTACGGCGAGGGCGGTAGCCGCCGTGTGCGCGGCATTCATGCTGGGCGCGTGTGGCGCGTCGTCGGCGGGTGGCGACGTGGAGACCGCCGCACCGACCCGGGACGTGACGTCGTCCCAGCCGCCGTCCACGACGACCACACCTGCCTTGCCCTCCGGAGCCCTCGCGTTCGGTTCCGAGCACCGTTTCCCGTCGGGGCTCGTGGTGAGCGTGTCCTCCCCCAGTGTCTTCGAACCGAGCGAGAACGCCTATCCGCGGTCGGAACGCGCCGCCGCTTTCAGCATCTCCCTGTACAACGAGAGTGAGAAGCCGTACCGACTGTCGGACTTCTCGGTGCAGGCGACGATCGACGGCAAGGAAGTCGAGCAGGTGAACGACTCCCTCCGCGGCTACAACGGCATCGTCGAGCCCGACCGCAACATCTCGTCGGGGGAGTCGACGGAACTGACGCTCGCGTTCGCGGTGGAACCGGATCCTCGCCAACTGCGACTCACCCTGCACCCCGACTCGGCCAAACCGACCAAGGCGGTGTTCGTCGGGCTCACGTGACGGCGCGGGTTACGCTTCGGCCATGACCGACCGCATCCGTCTCGCCGAAGGGGACCCGGCCCCCGACTTCACCCTGCCCGACAGCGAGGGCAACACCGTGTCGTTGTCCGACTTCCGCGGCCATTCCGTGGTGGTGTACTTCTACCCGGCCGCGGGCACTCCCGGGTGCACGAAACAGGCGTGCGACTTCCGGGACAACCTCGCCCAGCTGAACGACGCCGGATACCAGGTGCTCGGTGTCTCCCCGGACAAGCCCGAGAAGCTGGCGAAGTTCGTGGAGAACGAGAAGCTGACGTTCCCCCTGCTGTCGGACCCGGACAAGACCGTGCTCACCGAATGGGGCGCGTTCGGCGAGAAGAAGAACTACGGACGCATCGTCCAGGGCGTGATCCGCTCGACGTTCGTGGTGGCCCCCGACGGCACGATCGCCAAGGCCATGTACAACGTGCGCGCCACCGGCCACGTCACCAAACTCCTGCGGGATCTGAGCATCGCCGAATAGCGGCGGGTCCTTCCCGCTCTCGGCCCCGACGTGAAGGCCCGCTACCTCTGAGCCAGCTCCCGCAGGTGCGGCACCAGGGCACGCAGGGCCTTCCCTCGGTGTGAGACGGCGTTCTTCTCCTCCGGGGACAGCTCGGCCGAAGTCCGTCGCTCACCCTCGGGCACGAAGATCGGGTCGTAGCCGAAGCCGTTCTCGCCGCGCGGCTCCCGCACGAGCGTGCCCCGCCATTCGCGCCGCAGCACCACCTCGTGTGGTTCGGCACCCGGCACGACGAGCGCCACCGCGCACGTGAACGCAGCGCCCCGGCGTTCGTCCGGCACGTCGGCGAGCTGGTCGAGCACCAACCGCAGGTTCGCCGCGTCGTCCCTGTGCGCACCCGCCCAACGCGCCGACAGCACACCCGGCATGCCGTTCAGCGCGTCGACGGTCAGCCCGGAATCGTCCGCCACGGAGGCCAGTCCCGTGGCCCTCGCCGCGTCCCGGGCCTTGGCGAGCGCGTTCTCCTCGAACGTCACACCCGTTTCGGGTGCCTCGTCGAACGGCTCCACGTCCGACATGCCGACGACTTCGAAACCGTCGAGGCCGGCCTCGGCGAGGATGCGGCGCAGCTCTGCGAGCTTGTTCGCGTTGCGAGTCGCCAACAGCACCCGCGTACTCACTTGGAACCCTTCTTCTTCGCAGGCGGTGGCTCCGGCAACTCACCCGGATACGGGGCGGCGAGCGCCTCGGCCTGGATTCGCGCCAGCTCCGCGCACCCGGCCTGCGCGACATCGAGCATCTTGTCCAATGTAGACCTTGCGAAGGTGGCGCCCTCGCCGGTGCCCTGCACCTCGATCAACGTCCCCGCGTCGGTGGCGACGACATTCATGTCGACCTCGGCACGCGAATCCTCCTCGTACGGCAGGTCGAGCCGCACCCGTCCGTCCACGACGCCGACGCTGACCGCCGACACCGCCGCCGACAACGGCTTCGGATCGACCAGTCGCCCGGCCGCGCCCAGCCACGTGATGGCGTCGGCCAACGCCACATACCCACCGGTGATCGCCGCCGTGCGCGTACCACCGTCGGCCTGGATCACGTCACAGTCGATCACGATGGTGTTCTCACCGAGGGCGGCGAGGTCGATGCACGACCGAAGCGAACGACCGATCAGCCTGCTGATCTCGTGGGTACGGCCCCCGATCCGGCCCTTGACCGACTCGCGGTCGCTGCGCGTGTGGGTCGCCGACGGCAACATCGCGTACTCGGCCGTCACCCAGCCGAGGCCGGAACCGGCGCGCCAACGCGGCACCCCTTCGGTGACGCTCGCGGCGCACAGCACCCTGGTGTTACCGACCTCGATGAGCACCGAGCCCGCCGGCCACTGCTGGAATCCGCGGGTGATCCGCACCTCGCGGAGCTGGTCATCGTCTCTGCCGTCTACTCGAACCACACCCGGCAGCCTAATGAAGCCGGCTGGACACCGGGTGAGAAGGGCGTGACCTCGTCGTGAAGTCCAGGTCCAGCGCGCGGCCGCGGCAGGTCACGCCACTCGCGCGTCAGGGACTAGGGTATCCCGGTGACTGGCCTCTTCCCCTCTTTGCGCGCGACCGCGGACGCCTACGACGCCGTCGCCATCCGCTACGCCG
>NZ_DAHVQP010000141.1:0-2189 GCF_027317685.1 Saccharomonospora sp. | reverse complement strand
GGTGGACACGCGCATGTAGCCGATCTCCATCAGCGTGACAATAGTCGCACACCGTTTGCCGACGTTGTTTGTCGACGCGAGTTGTCGACACGGATCACCTGCGAAAACGCTCGGCTCGTCCGAGGTGTCAGAAAACGACCGATAAATGAACACTGCCCGACGCGGCGCTCCCGAGACGGATTCGGGCGGTTCGCGTGTTCAGAAAACGTGTCACAAACCCGGCGTGTTCAACTACTCGACACGCATCCTTTTCATACACTCGCGCGGTGACCGAGGTCGACATCAGCCGCCCCGGCGACACCCTGACCGTGCACGAGCTCTCCCGCCTCGGCCGCAGCCTGCAAGACCTCATCGCCATCGTCGGCGACCTCCGCCGCCGCGGCATCGGGTTCTGGTCCCTGCACGAGGCCATCGACACCACCACCCCCGCCGGCCGCCTGGTCTTCCACGTCTTCGCCGCCCTAGCCGAGTTCATGCGCGAACTCATCGTCGAAGGCACCCACGAAGGACTCGCCGCCGCCCGCGCCCGCGGCCAACGCCTCGGCCGGCCACCCGCCTTGACTCCGGAGCAGATCCGCCAAGCCCACGTCCTGCTCACCCGGCCCGACGAGTCGGTCACCTCGATCGCCAAACTGCTCGGCGTCTCCCGCGGCACCCTCTACAAACACGTGCCCGAACTCAGCCCCGCCGGCGGCGGTCGCCCAGCGCTCGTCGCCGCGGTTCAAGCCGAAGCGTTGGCGGCCTACGACCAGCAGCAGATTCCCGGCCAGACAAGCCTTCCAACCTGCATCGATGGCTGATTACGGAAAGGCTGCGAAGTTACTCGGACCAGTGACTCCGGGTGGGCGGCTCTCGATGTCTACTTGAACACCCCGGCGGTATAGTAGACAACGCCGTGTTACACTGAGCGCACCAGCGGCATTAAGGACGATACCAGTCCCAGAAGAAAAGCCGGGCCCCTCGCGGGACCCGGCTGTGGATCACTTGGCAGCGTGCCTCAGAAACTCGATGCCAAGTGAAACAGGGTAACGACGGCGGCGTAGGTGTACGCCAGCGCCTTGTCGCTAACGCGGATATGGAACTGGCGTCCGCGAGCCTCGAGCGCGTAGTGTGCCACCTCGTCGTCGTCCTGATCGTCAATAGCAACCAAACTAGACGACAAGCCCCTGTCCCCCTCCTCGCGGCATCCAGTCCAGACCACCTGGACCGGATGCCGCGAGGAGGACGGACTCATTATCCCGCACGGCTCATGTGTGCTGTACGCCACCCCCTATAGGCCTCGTTTCCCAAGGTCAGAGCACCCGTTCTTCTGTCGGACCGTGGGTTCACACGCGAAGCATTAGCGCCCTCTCCGGCTGCTCATTCTGGCCCCCAAGAAAGAGAAAGGCGCTCAGGCGGGCGAATACCCAAGCCCGAACTCCTTTCCAGTCGACTCCGTCCGGATTCGCTTCAGCTTCTAGCGCGTACAGCCTCCGACAGGCCTCGACGTGCTACCCGGCGTGGTCGTCGTCGACGAGCCCTGCTCGACGCCTGCACGTGTCTCCTCAGCGTCGAAAGGGTGGAGCACCAGGACGGGACGTCGAAGTATCACTCGATTCCACGCTACTGACTGCGCCGTTGGGCGAAGACGGTGGAGCCTCGGGTGTGGGCGTGCACGGTCACGGCGAGCGCGGTGAGCAGGAGGGTGGCGATGAGGGGGTAGTGCGGCCAGGTGTCGGGCAGGGGGAAGCGCAGGCCGCTGGTGGGGGTGTAGTGGCGGGTGGCGGGTTCGAGGCTGTTGAGCGCGGCGGTGCCGAGCCAGACGAGCAGACCTGTCCCGCCGGCGATCGTCGGGCCCGCCAGTGGGGAAAGGGCGAACACGAGAGCGGCGATGAACGTCGTGTTCAACGTGGAGACGGCGAGAAGTTCGCCCGCGGAGGTGATGTCGTACTGCTCCACGGAGGGATGCAGTTCCAGGGTGAGGGTGGAGAGTGCGACCACCAGTGGAGCACAGGCAATTCCGGCGAGGGCTGCGGTCGCGGCGGGGAGGGCGGTGCGGTGCCCGCCTGCGGTGCGTTCCCATTCCCAGAAGCGCGGCCGGAGGAAGGTCGCGGCGAGGATGGCGCAGACGATGCCGCAGGCATCCGCGAGTGGCAGCGACACCGGCCCGTGGTTGGGGTTGAGGTGGATGTCGATGACCCGGCCGGACA
>NZ_DAHVQP010000041.1:0-1720 GCF_027317685.1 Saccharomonospora sp. | reverse complement strand
CGGTCGGCGCGTCAGCGGTGAGTGGACGAGGGGTCGTGGACGCTTTCGTGGTGACACACAGCGGAAGGTGCCGGCCCCTGGTGACAGGGGTTGATGAGGATCTTGCGCGCCCCGGTCGTGATGACTATTCGGTGAGGAACGCGGCGATCGCGGCATTCTCACCCGCACAAGGCCTCGTGATTGCGCAGTCGTCGATCGAGGGCCGGTCGTATGCGATTGGGTGGTTCCGACTCCGGGTGACTGATCCGAGCAGTCATCTTGGACGGTCTACATCGGATTCCCTGTGGGGCTGCTACGACGTTGTTCGGCTCCGGCGCAACCGTTTCCGAGCTGCATGACGGAAGGGCGGGACGGTAAGTACGGATTGGACGCTCATGCCGCGAATGCGTCCCGGGGCAACGCGAGGAGCTGTGGGCAATTCACGGAGCATGTGCTTCTCGACGACGAGGTACTCCGCCGCGGCACCTGGCGGTGAGGTGGGTTCGCGGCACTGCCGAGGTGGTCGCCTTCGGGCCACAGGTTGGTCCGCGAGCCGTTCCGCCGGGGTGCCGTAGCGTGTGGGGTGCACCGTCACCGGGGTCCCCTCCGCCCACTCCCACCGGGGTCCGCCTCGACGACAGCGGAGAGCTCGTGCCCCGGCGTGAAGGGCCCGCGTACGAGGTTCTCCCCGTTCCCGCCGTGGGAGTAGTGGTGCAGGCCCGCGGATGCCCACGTGCGCAGCAACACCTCGCCCCCGCCGGGGCGGGGGACGGTGACCCCCTCGAGGCGCACGTCCTCGGCGCCGTGGCTGAACAGCCTTCTCATCGGCGATCAGCTCCCGGTGTCAACGGGCGGAGGCGACGTCGGTGGCCGCGGCTTGCACCCCGTCGCGCGTGACGATGCGGTGAGCGGGGTCCTCGATCGCGCACTCCTCGTGCTCGAGACGGCTGCGACCGCGGGGCCCGAGGGGCTCCCGCTCGGGGAGATCGCGGCACGTACGGGGATCGACAAGGGGTCGGTCCACCGGTTGCTCCGTGGTCTTGCGTACCGCGAATACATGGTCCGTTACGGAGAGGACCGCGACTACGCTCTCGGCGAGGCGACGTGTCCGTGACGCGGTCGAGGCCGCATGCGCCCTCGGGTGGGCGATCGAGAACCAGGGGAGCGAATCCGGCATCGTCTGCGTCGGGATCGCCCTCACCTCCACGACCTCGCAGGATGTCGTGATCAGCGTCACCGGACCCGTCGAACGCATGACGTCCGACCGTCTCGCCGAGGTCGGCACGCTGCTGCGCAAGCTCGCCGGTGACCTCGCGCCGGAGGAATACACGTTCGCCTCGACCACGGACTGAGTCGGTACGGCGCAACGATGCTGTTCCACCGCATTGGGCCAGAGCACGGTGAGACCTCTCACGCGTGGGGATGCGCCGGTTCCGAGCGGTGGGCAAGCCTGTGTCGGCGTTGCCTCGTGGGCTCTGTGGTCCTTCGTCGTCGAGTTGGCCGAAAGTCGTCGGCCGCCGCGTACCTCCATGAGTGCGGGCGACGAGTCGGGTCCGGGTGTGGGGTTCGTTCCCGGGCGCGAATACCCAGTGGTCACAGGTGCTTCGTTCACGTCTGGTTCACTGTGCGATCTATGCGCACAAGCCTTGTCGTGATCGGCGCGGCCGTGGCCGCGCTCGTGGCCGGATGTTCCGGTGAGCAATCGTCCGGCCAGCCTCAGACCACAACGGACACACCTACG
>NZ_DAHVQP010000086.1:0-30634 GCF_027317685.1 Saccharomonospora sp. | reverse complement strand
GGACGGTGACGAAATAATTCCGGGCGATCCCGGGACTAGGAGCAAGTCGTTGAACCTGGTTTTCTACATCCTTCGCCGTCTGGCGATATCGATTCCGATCCTGTTGATCGGAAGCTTCTTGGTTTTCGTGATGGTGGCCGGCGCCGGCGACCCTCTCGCGGAGCTGCGCACCCAGCCGAATATCAATCAGGAGTCCATCGACGCTATCGAGCGAGAGCTTGGTCTGGACAAGTCGCTGATTCCCAGGTACTTCGACTGGCTCGGTGGATTCGTCACGGGTGACTGGGGTATCTCCATCGCGCAGGGCTCGGCCATGGAACCGGTGCTCCCCAAGATCATGAGCGCCTTCTGGGTGTCGATCCGGCTGATTCTCGGTGCCGAGATCCTCGCGCTCATCCTCGGTGTCGCGGTGGGTCTGCTGGCCGCGGTGAAGCAGTACAGCGTGGTCGACTACGTGGCCACCACGGTCGCGTTCCTCTTCTTCTCGATGCCGATCTTCTGTGTCGCCATCGTGTTGAAGATCTACGCGATCGATCTCAACGTGGTCATCAACAACCTCGGCCTCAGCGAGATCTTCGGCAATCCGTTCCTGAGAACGACGAGTCCGGAATCTCTCTCCGCGGACGGGTTCTGGGACTTCGTCATCAAGTACACCGGGGCGTTCCTGCTGCCGACGTTGTCCATCATGTTCATTAGCTTCGCGGCCTACAGCCGGTTCCAGCGCTCGTCCATGCTGGAAACACTGAACATGGACTACGTGCGAACGGCGCGTGCTAAAGGCCTGCCCGAGCGGCGTGTCATTTTCAAGCACGCCTTCCGGAACGCGCTGATCCCGACGACCACGCTGTTCTCCGTGAACTTCGTGACCGTTGTGACGGGTGCCGTCATCACCGAGCGGGTGTTCAACTGGAACGGTATGGGCGCCGTGCTCGTCGAGGCCGTGAACAAGAACGACCCGAACGTGATGATGGGCTGGATTGTGGTGATCTCCATCGCGGTGATCATCGCGAACCTGATCGCGGACTTGTTGTACGGCATTCTGGACCCGAGGATTCGCGTTGGCTGACATGAACTCGCTTGCAACCGGTGCGGAAACCGGTGGCAAGCCTCTCGACGAAAGTGGGCTGGGCGCCGACACGCTGCCGGATCCGCGCAGCCAGGGAGCACTCGTCCTCCGCAAGTTCCTGCGGCACAAGCTCGCCATGACGAGTGTCGGCATGCTGGTGCTGATCACGCTGATCGCGCTGATCATGCCGCTGTTCTGGCCGCACAGTTACTGGGACTCGTCGTTCGATTCGTTCGCGGAGCCGAGCACCGAACATCCGCTGGGCACCACCCAGGTCGGTAAGGACATGGTGTCGCAGATCCTGCGAGGGACGCAGTACTCGCTGCTGATCGCGATCACCGTGTCGTTGGTGGCGACGTTCATCGGTGTCGTCTTCGGTGCTTTCGCCGGCTACATGGGCGGGTTCGTCGACTCCGCGATCTCGCGGATAACCGACCTGTTCCTGATCATCCCCGCGATCGCGGCCGCCGCGATCCTGGTGAAGGTGTTCAGCGGTAGCTGGTGGGTCGTCGCCGTGGTGCTCGCCGCGTTCGCGTGGATGCCGATCGCCCGTATCACCCGTGCCGAGGCGATGTCACTGTCGCAACGGGAGTTCATCGAGGCCGCCAGGGCGTCGGGCGCGGGCACGGGACGCATCGTGTTCAAGCACCTGGTGCCGAACATGGTCGGCACCATCACCGTGAACGCCACGCTCGCCGTGGCCCAGGCGGTGTTGGCCGAGGCGGCGCTGTCGTTCATCGGTCTCGGTGTGAAGCCGCCGGACACCTCGTTGGGGCGTGTCATCTCGGAGAACTACGCCCAGATGACAGGACGTCCGTGGTTGTTCTTCGGCCCGTTCATCGTGTTGGTGCTGATCTCGTTGTCGATCAACTTCATCGGTGACGGGCTCCGGGACGCCTTCGACCCGCGGCAGCGCCAGGTCAAGCCGGTGAAACAGCCGAAGAAGGCTCGGAAGCAGGCCAAGGCCTGATCCACGGAGCGGTCGACGAAGGGGACGCCACCTGAAAAAGAGGGGGCGTCCCCTTCGGGCTTCTTCGGACGAGCGTCGGTGCGGCCCCTCGGTGCCGGGTCGGGTTCTCGAAGGTGTTCGTGAGGACGGCGAGACTTGAAAGCCTCGGTCCGTCAGGACCCTGCCGTCGGCGGATAGACCCGACGGCAGGGTGCTTCGGTCACTCCTTGACCGGCGCCACGCGGCCTTCCTCCCACGCGCGCCTGCGTTCGGCCTGGAGCACCGGGTCGGCCACCGGTGCCGCGGACAGCAGTCGCCTCGTGTATTCCTGCTGCGGCTCGTGTAGCACTTGCTCGCGGGTACCCGCCTCGACGAGCTTGCCGTGTTGCATCACGGCGACCCTGTCGGCGAGCAGGTCCACGACGGCGAGGTCGTGGCTGATGAACAGACACGCGAACTGCAGGTGTTGCTGCAGGTCGAGGAACAGGTCGAGGACTTTCGCCTGCACCGACACGTCGAGCGCCGAGGTGGGCTCGTCGGCGATGAGCAGCTTGGGGTTCAGCGCGAGCGCGCGAGCGATGGCGATCCGCTGACGCTGCCCACCGGACAGCTCGTGCGGGTAGCGGTTGCGGTAGTGGCCCGACAACTGCACCTTGTCGAGCAGGTCGGTGACCCGGTCGGTCAGCTCCTTGCCGGACAGGATCTTGTGCAGCACCAACGGTTCGGCGATCGATTCGCCGATGGTCATCTTCGGGTCCAGAGTGGACGCCGGGTCCTGGAACACGATGGAGAAGTACCGGCGCAACGGACGCAGCTGCTTGTTCGACATCGTGGTGATGTCGGTGCCTGCGATGGAGACGGTGCCCGAGGTGGGCTTCAGCAACCGAATGGCGCACCGGCCGATCGTCGACTTCCCGGAGCCCGATTCGCCGACCAGACCGAGGATCTCGCCGCGCTGGATGTGCAGTGACACATCGTCGACCGCGCGGTTCTTACCCTGCCTGCCTTTACCGGGGTACTCCAGCACGAGGTTCTCGATGTTCAGTGCGGGCGCGCTGTCATCGATGTACGGCTGCAGCTCCTCGTGAGCCTTGCGGATGGCCTCGTCGGTCTTGCTCTCGGTGACCGTGACCTGCGGAGAGTCCAGCAGCCGCTGTCCCTGAGGCCGTTGCCCGAGCACGGGAACGGCCGCCAACAGGCGCTTGGTGTAGTCCTGTTGCGGGTTACGGAACAGCTCGTGCACCGAGGCCTGCTCGACGATCTCGCCCTGGTACATCACCACCACGCGGTCGGCCAGGTCGGCCACGACACCCATGTCGTGGGTGATGAGCACGATCGCGGTGTTCAGGGTGTCCCGCAGTTTGCGCAGCAGGGCCAGGATCTCCGCCTGCACCGTCACGTCGAGCGCCGTGGTGGGCTCGTCGGCGATGATGACCTTGGGGTCGCAGGCGATGGCGATGGCGATGACCACGCGCTGGCGCAGACCACCGGAGAGCTGGTGCGGATACTGCTTGAAGCGCTTCTCCGGTTCGGGGATACCCACCATGTCGAGCAGCTCGATGGCCCGCTCGTTGGCGGCCTGCTTGGAGATGTTCTGGTGGGCCAGCAGGGCTTCTCTGATCTGCCAGCCGACCGTGTACATGGGGTTCAGGGCCGTCATCGGCTCCTGAAAGATCATCGCGACGTCGTTGCCGCGGTGCTTGCGCAGTTCCTTGGAAGTCATGTGACTCAGGTCGACCGCGCCCAGCCTGCGCTCGCCGTCGATCTGCGCGGTCTTCGGCAGCAGGCCCGGTACCGACATCGACGTGACCGACTTGCCCGACCCGGACTCACCGACGATCGCGAGAATCTCACCGGGAGCGACGTCGAAACCGATCCCCTTGACCGCTTCGACGACGCCGTCCTCGGTCGAGAAGGAGATCTTCAAGTCCGATATGGACAGCACGGATTCCGACGTGTCCGCCGTTTGCGGCGACATTGCTTCTACGCTCACCAGAAGCCCTTCGTGGGGGAGTTTGGGGTCGTCACGGCGTGTGTGGTTGTGACTTGGCGCGAGGATAATGCAGACGCGCCGCTGTGGGGACGGTACTAACGAACTAATCTTAAGTTGTGACCTCGGTAGATGGCCGTAGGGTGCTGTTCGTTCACGCACACCCAGACGACGAGAGCATCACGACAGGCGGGACCATCGCCCGTTACTCGGCCGAAGGGGCGCACGTCATAGTGGTGACCTGCACCCTCGGCGAGGAAGGCGAGATCATTCCCCCGGAACTCGACCAACTCGGTGCGTGGGCCGGTGACCAGCTCGGCGGCTACCGGATCGGCGAACTGGCCGAAGCCGGGGCGGCTCTGGGGTGGTCGGAGCACCGCTTTCTCGGAGGTCCGGGCCGGTGGCGCGACTCGGGTATGGCAGGCGTCGATTCCAACCGGCATCCGCGCGCGTTCGTTCAGGGAGCGTTGTCGGAGCAGGTCGAGCAGTTGCTCGCCGTGTTCGACGAGGTGCGTCCCGAGGTGGTCGTGACGTACGACCCCAACGGCGGTTACGGTCACCCCGACCACATCCGGGCACACGAGATCGTGACGGCGGCCGTGGAGCGTTCCGAGGGGGTTCGGCGCCTGTTCTACACAGTGTTCTCGGAGGAGGCCACGGCCCGTGGCCTAGCCGCGTTGCGGCGGGACGAGCGGGTGCCGTTCCAGGTGCCCGCCGACGGGGAGCTGCCCGTCACCCCGGACACCCAGATCACTACGCGTGTCGACATCAGTGCCCACCGTGAGGACAAGTTCGCGGCGCTGAGGGCGCATCGCACCCAGGTGACGGTGGGGCCCGACTGTTTCGCGCTGTCCAACGGGATCGCGCAGCCGGTGTCCGACACCGAGTTCTTCGTGCTCGCCCACGGCCCGGCGGAGGGTGTCGAAACCGACCTCTTCGGGGGGCTGCGGCCGTGACCGTGTCCGGAGAGTCCTCGCGTGGTCACGGGTGGCCGATGATCGTGCTCCTCGCGTTCGACGCCGTGCTGCTCGCGACGCTGGAGTTGTTCTACCTGCCGCTACGGCTCGACGGTCTCGTGCTGCCCAAGGTCGGTGACGTGCCCTTCCCGGTCAGCGTGCTGGTCGCCGTCGCCACGACCCCGTTGCTGGTGTTCGCGGCGCAGCGCGTGGCCTCGCGCAGGTTGGCGATGATCCCCTTGCTGGCGTGGCTGTTCACCCTGCTCGTATTGGGGGTGGCCGGGCCGGGCGGAGACACCGTCCTCATGGTCGACTGGCGGGCGATGCTGTTGTTGATCGGTGGGGCGCTGCCCGCCGCCGTGGTGCTGGGAGGTTCGGCGACCAAGGCGGCGACGCGGTCCGGGTAGAGGCCGGGCGAGACGAGTCGTCGATGTCCGAGGATCTGTTCGAGGACCTCTGCCCGGCCGTCTGTGTCAGCGCCGGAAGTCAGCGCCAGAACATGAACAGGTACTGCCCGGCGAATGCCGCGAACGCGTCGCCACCCACTGCGGCGAAGACGAAGTCGGTGAACTGCCACAGGGTCGTTCCGACTCCGGGGACACCGATGATCAGGGCGAACAGGACGAGCGGAGCCCAGGGCCGGGCCTTCGCGCCGAACTCGCGTGCCTGTGGCGACAGGTAGGGCTCGATGGCGCCGAAGCCGTCGAGACCCGGCACCGGCAGGATGTTGATGACGAACGCGAGGATCTGCAACGACGCCAGATAGGACAACCCGGCGAGCAGGCCAAACGGCATCGATACGGTGGCCACCACGGCCGTCAGCACGACCCCGAGCGCCAGGTTGCTCAACGGTCCCGCCAGGGACACCCACGACGACACCGACCGCGAACGCAGCGCCCAGCGGTTGATCCAGACCGCCCCACCCGGTAGTGGGATACCGCCGATGGCGAGGATGATCAGCGGCAGCACCAGGGACATGACCGGATCGGTGTAGCGACGGATGTCCAGCGACAGGTAGCCCTTGGCCGCCACCTCGCGGTCCCCGCCTTTGTAGGCGACGATGGCATGGCCGAACTCGTGCAGCGTCAGTGACAGTGCCCACCCGCCGAGCACCAGCAGGAACATTCCGAGCGTGCCCAGGACCGGCCGGTCACGGAGCTCGGGGAGTCCCATCGTGGCGGCGAGTGCGCCTCCGACGACGGTGACGGCGAGGATGGCGTAGAAGAGCGGGCTGGGGCGGACGACTGAGCGTTGCACGGGCCTGGTGAGTCCTCTCCGTTCACCTAGAGGCGAACTTCGGTGAAACCGGTCGTGATGTTGTCGGCGTGTCCACTTGCGCGCGCCGCCACAAGTATCCCCCAACCTCGCTACTCCGCTTGACCCGGCAGCACTACACCGGTGTAATCACATTGATGTCATTTCGCTGTCTTAAAGGGGGGCAGTGGGGGACATCCAGTACCGCCGGCCCTGGGAGTGCGTGAGAGCGAGGAGGCGGACGTGCGGCTGGACATTACTGGAAGAGAACGGGGGAACGTCATGGAGAGGGGTGGACACCCGGAAGAGGAGGGTCTGGGTGTGCTCACCGAGCTCTTCGACGTCGGGGAGGAACAGGATTGGCAGGAACGCGCCCTGTGCGCGCAGACCGATCCCGAAGCGTTCTTCCCGGAGAAGGGGGGGTCGACCCGGGAGGCCAAGCGCATCTGCCAGGTGTGCGAGGTCAAGAACGATTGCCTCGAATACGCGCTGGCACACGATGAGCGCTTCGGTATCTGGGGCGGACTCTCCGAGAGGGAACGAAGAAAGTTGAAGAAGCGCGCCGTGTGACCTGTCGGGTCGGCTACTCGTTAGAGTGAGTGCCCTCGATCGTTTCGCCACGCGGAGAGGCACTTGCCGACCACGTTCGTTTCCTCAGAGGTTCGCTTCGCGCCTGTCCTGGCCGTGGTCGTCTGCCGTGACACGTACGGACGACTGCGCGAGACGTTGTCGGCTCTGCGCAGCGGCCCCGTACGGCCGCGGCACGTCCTGTTGGCGACCACAGTGGCGAACACATCCGGCATTGTGACCGACGCGGTCGACGAGGTCGAGCACGCGATGGTCGACGGCGTGTTACATGTGTCCGAGGACACCAGTGACGCCGAGGCCGTGGCTCTCGCCGTCGACCACGCCAGGCAGCGGTGGGATGACCTCGGCGAGTGGGTGTGGCCGCTGTACGACGGCCGCCTTCCCGAGGCGGACTGTCTTGCCTCGCTGGTGGAGGCGGCCGAAGCGGCGCCGTCCACAGCGGTGCTCACGCCGTTTCCCTGCGACGGCGCAGAGGAGGGGCAGGAGGTCCAGAAGGGCCAGGAGGGCGAGGAACCGGGCCGCGGTGGCGAGACCAGTGAGTCGCCGGACATGCCCGGTTCCGGTGCGCTGGTGCCCTTGGCGCTTTGGGGCGAGTCGAGCACGGACGGCCCGCTGCTGTGCGTGCCGGGGGCCCGTCTTCGCGGGGTTTTTGTCGGCGACGGTGAGGACTACGCGACCTCGGCTGTCGAGGAGGTCGAGCCGGTCGAGGGGATCGAGCCGGTCGAAGGCCCGGCCGGTCGGCTGTCCCGCTCGGCTTTTGCCCGCTGGTTGCCGCCCGCGGTCCTGACGGTGGCCTTGGCCGTCGTGGCCTTGGCCTTGAACGCCGGTCGGCTCGGGTTGGAACTCGCCGGTGGCGCGCTCCTTCCGGTCGGTGACCTCGGGCAGGTGTGGCGCGAGTACCTCGCCGCGTGGCACGGCGTGGCAGGCGGAACCGCCAGCGCGGCCCCGACCGCGCTGGCCGTGCTCGGCGTACTGGGTGCTCCGTTGGAGCCACTCGGCGGTCCGGCGGCGCTCGTGGCGCTGTTGCTGATCGGTGATGTGCCGCTGGCCGCGTTGTCGGCGTATCTGGCTATGCGGCGGACACGTGCCCGCCGCTGGGTCAGAGCCGGGCTCGCCGCCGCGTACGGGCTGCTTCCGCCGGCGACCGCGGCCGTGGCGTCGGGGCGTGTCGATGTCGTGGTGGTCCACGTGCTGCTGCCCGCCGTGCTGGCCGGAACGGTGGCGGTCGGGTACGGGCCGCTCCGGTCCCGCTGGTTGGGCCGGAGCGTGGTGACCGCGCTCGGCGTGGCGGTGGTGTCGGCGTTCGCCCCGTTCGGGTACCTGCTGTTGACGGCCGTCGCCGTGATCACGTTCGTGGTGGCGCCCGTGAGAAGGGGCCCTCGGACGGCGCGCGCGGGTGGCCTGGCCGTACTCGTGCTGCTGCCCTTGGCGTTGTCCCTGCCGTGGTTGCCCACACTCGTCTCCCGTCCCGCGCTCGTGGTGCACGGCTTGGGTGGGCCCGCCACCGTAGAACCGAGCGTGGGAGAGCTGCTCGGCCTGGACCCCGGTGGGCCCGGCGGTTCAGTGGTGGGACTCGTCGTACTCCTGGCGGCCGCTGCGGCTGTCGCCGCGAGGCGTTCGGTGCGCATGGTGCCCGCGGGCGGTCTGGTGCTGCTCGGCGTATTCGGCGTCGCCGGGCTGTCGTTCGCCGAGGCGATACCCGTGCGGGGCGGAGACCCGGCGCCCGGCTTCGTGGGAGTTCCGTTGCTGTTCGCGGGTGCCGGGCTGCTCGCCGTCGTGCTCGCCGCGTGTGTCCCCGAGCGGGCCGGTGAAGGCGACAGGAAGCGTTCAACCGGCCCGACCGGTCCAACCAGCTCAACCGGCCTAACCGGTCGGTCCGCCCGGCCTGTCGCGGTGCGGCTGATCGCCGCCGGTGGCGCGACGGTCTTGCTCGTTCTGGCCGTCGGGGACGTTCTCGCAGGGCACGGTGGACCCGTGCGGAAGGCGTCGGAGCCGCTGGAGCCCTCGTTGAGCGCCGAGCTCGCCGCCACCGGCCGTGGTGTCCTCGTGCTTGGCGACCCGGACGACCCCGGTGACACGCCCAGGCTCACCGCGGGCCGCGCACCGAGGTTCGGGGACGACGCGCTCGTACCCGTCGGCAACGCGACGTCCCGGTTGACCTCGTGGCAACAACAGTTACTGGCCGGTTCTCGGGAGGCGGTGACGTCCGTGGCCGCCGCCGGTGTGCTGTTCGTGGTGTTGCCGGAAGGGGAGAACGGACATCGATTGCGACAGGAGGCCGGTGATCTCGTCACCACTGCGCCGCCGACCGCCGACGGACGCACGGTGCTGCGGCTGACCCCGACGGCGGGCACGGTGACGCTGACCTCGTGGGAGCAGGCCCGTCGTTCGGTCAGTGGGGAGGCTCCCGATGCCGAGTTGATGACGCCGCCCGCGGCCGTGGTGGTCGAGGCCGTGCCCCCGGAGGTGGGGGTTCGGGTGTCGGAGGGGCCCGAGGGACGGCTGCTGGTGCTGTCGTCGGTGTACGAGCCCGGTTGGCGTGCGACGGTGGACGGTGATACGGCGTCGATCGTGCTCGCGTGGGGACGTCAGGTGGCGGTCGCGGTGCCGCCGGAACAGTCCGACGTGCGGGTGGTGTTCGACTCGAACCGCCACGACCTGCTGTTGCTCGGCCAGCTCGCGGCGGTGTTGTTCACGCTGTTCACGATCCTGCTGGCGCTGCCGTCGAGATCGGCGCTGGCGGGACTGCGCCGCTCGGCGCGACGGTCGAAACGGCTTGCTCGACCGGAGTCGTGATCTTCGCTCTTCGGGGTGGTTTCCGGGATCCGGGACCTCATGATCTCGCAGTCATGCGTCGACCCCGGCCTTGCCGGACTCCCCGTCAGTCCGCCGTCAGCCCCCGTCAGCCTCCGTCGATGATGTCCGGTTCCACCCCGAGGTAGTTGGCTACCTGCTCCACGAGCACGTCGTGGACGAGTTCGGACAGCTCGGCCGGGTCTTTGGCCCGGGCCTCCAACGGTCGGCGGTAGAGCACGATCCTCGCCCTAGTGGGCAGGCCGTCGCGGTCCACACCCGGCGGCACCAGGCGCGACAGGGGCACTCTCCCGTCCAGCAGCACGCCGTCGATCTGCGTGGGTGGGATCTCCATGTGCACCTCGGGCACCTCGTCCACGGCGACGTCGAGTTCGGTCAGGTCGTGTCGCCACCGAGCCTCGATCGGCTCCAGTGCGTCGAGTACGAGGGCGTCGAATTTCTCAGCGCGACTCGACGCGGCGGGCAGCGTCGAGGGGAACAGGGGGCCTCGCAAGCCACGACCGTGCCGGTCGCGGCGCACACCCTGCCTCCGTCGCGAGCCTCTCGCCATAGCCACATGGGGAAGCCTAGCTCTTTCGCCACGGTGACACGCCGGTGTGTCGACGCCACATGCGGTCGTTCACAGGCTATGGTGAGCAACTGTGCGGAGCGTGCGAAAGTGTTCGCGAACGGGTTGCCTCGAACCCGCTGTTGCGACGCTGACCTACGCCTACAGCGACTCCACTGCCGTGGTCGGCCCGTTGGCCACGGCGTCGGAGCCCCATTCGTACGACCTCTGCGAGGCACATGCCCTGCGGCTCACCGCGCCCAAGGGCTGGGAGGTCGTGCGTCACGAGGGAGAATTCGCTGTGCCGGAGCCGTCCAGTGATGAGCTGACAGCCCTGGCCGAGGCCGTGCGCGAGGCAGGGCGGTACGACCGTCCGGCGCCCCCGTCCTCCGAATCGCCGGAGCAGCCGAGAAAGGGGCAGGGCAGGCGGGGACACCTGCGGGTACTGCCCGGCCGCGCCTGAACGTCCGGACGTGTCGGTAGGCTGCCACGCGGGTATCGAGGCTTGCGAGAAAGCCTAATCGGAGACGATCGGGGAGTGGCGTGTCAGACCTGTCGGCCATCGTGAAGGCGTACGACATCCGTGGTGTCGTCGGTGAGGACCTGACCGAGGAGTTGGTCACCGATTTCGGTGCCGCCTTCGCCTTGCTCATCAAGCCTGACTCGCCGTCAGTGGTGATCGGGCACGACATGCGGGAGTCGTCCCCACGGCTGGCGGACGCGTTCGCGCGGGGCGTGACGTCCCAGGGACTCGATGTGGTCTCGATCGGCTTGGCCAGCACCGACGAGCTCTATTTCGCATCGGGCTCGCTGAACATGCCGGGGGCGATGTTCACGGCCAGTCACAATCCGGCTCGCTACAACGGCATCAAGCTGTGCCGTGCCGGTGCCACCCCGGTGGGGCAGGAATCCGGCCTCGCCGAGATCCGGGACACCGTCGAGCAGGGCGTGCCCATGTTCGGGGGGCAGCACGGCACCATCACCGAGCGGGACGTGCTCGACGATTACGTGAAGCACCTGCATTCGCTGGTCGACCTCAGCGGCAGCCGTCCGCTCAAGGTGGTCGTCGACGCGGGTAACGGCATGGGCGGGCTCACCGTGCCGCGCGTGTTCGAGGGACTGCTCATCGAGCTCGTGCCGCTGTACTTCGAGCTGGACGGCACGTTCCCCAACCACGAGGCCAACCCGCTCGATCCCGCCAACATCGTCGACCTGCAGGCCAAGGTCCGCGAGGTGGGTGCCGACATGGGGTTGGCCTTCGACGGCGACGCCGACCGGTGCTTCGTCGTGGACGAGAACGGCGACCCGGTGCCGCCGAGCGCGATCACCGCGCTGGTGGCCGTCCGCGAGCTGAAGAAGGAACCGGGCGCGACGATCATCCACAACCTCATCACGTCTAAGGCCGTGCCCGAGATCGTGTCCGAACACGGGGGCAGGCCGGTGCGCACCCGCGTCGGGCATTCCTTCATCAAGGAGGAGATGGCCCGCACGGGCGCCATCTTCGGTGGCGAGCACTCGGCGCACTACTACTTCCGTGATTTCTGGCGCGCCGACACGGGCATGTTGGCCGCCATGCACGTACTCGCCGCTCTGGGCGAGCAGGACGGGTCTCTGTCGGCGCTGACCGCCGAGTACACCCGCTACGTCTCCTCCGGCGAGATCAACTCGACGGTGGACGACCAGGCCGGTCGACTCGCCGCCGTCAAGGAAGCGTTCGCAGGTCGCGACGGGGCGGAGATCGACGAGATGGACGGACTCACGGTCGACCTCGGGGAGGCCGGCTGGTTCAACCTCCGTCCCTCCAACACCGAGCCGTTGCTCCGGTTGAACGTCGAAGCGGGCGACGAGACGGCGATGCGCGCTCTGACCGACGAAGTCCTCGCCATCGTGCGTGGTTGAGCCGTCGGACGACCCCGAGAATCAGCACGTGGTAAAGAGGAAGCATGGCCGTCACGCTTGATGCGCAATTGTTGGAGATCCTCGCCTGCCCCGCGCCGGATCACGCTCCGTTGACGCCGGGTACGCCCGACGATCCCGAGGCGGACGCACTGACCTGCACGTCCTGCGGGCGGGTGTACGAGGTACGTGACGGGATTCCCGTGCTCCTGCTCGACGAGGCGATCCCTCCCGACAGCGGGAGCGAGACCGATGACCAGACCAGTTCCGATGGCACTTGACGACAGTCTCTTCGATGATCCGACGCGGTTGGCCGAGGCCGATGGCGCCGGTTTGCTCCGGGCGGCCGCGATGGCCGGCGCGCAGGTCAGGGCCACTGTCGAGACCGCGGCGGAGTTGGAGTTGGCCGAGCGGCTCGACGTGGGCCGCCCCCGTTGTCTGGTGTTCGTGACGCGGCCGGGCGTCAGCCACACGGCCGCGTCGTTGTTGAAGGCCCTCGTCACGGCGACCAGTTCGGTGCCGGTCGTGACCAGTGATGTGGTGCCGAACTGGGTCGGTGCGCTCGACGTGGTGTTCGCTCACACCGATGACCCGTACGACACCGAGCTGGCGCTGTCTTTGGAGCGCGCGGCACGGTACGGCGCGGCTGTGGTGCTGTCGGCACCGCCCGAAGGTCCGGTGGCGTCTGCGGTCGCCGGACGTGGACTCGTACTCGCGCCACGCGTGCCGGTGCCGTCCGAGCTGACGCTGCCGAGGGCACTGGCCGCCGGTCTGTTGACGGCGAACACGGTGGGGCTGTCGCTCTCCGACGTCGGGGCGCTCTCCGATCTTCTGGACAGCGAAGCCGAACGGTGTCATCCCGGGCAGGAGTCGTTCGTCAATCCGGCGAAATCTCTGGCGTTGCGGCTGGCCGAACACACGCCGCTGCTGTGGGGATTGGACAACGTGGCGGTGGCGGTGGCGCAGCACGCCGCGTACGTGTTGGCCGCACACGCGGCCGTGGTGTCCGAAGCGGGCCACTACCAGCATGCTTTGACACGACCGGCATTACGCCGGGCGGTTTTGGCGTCGTTCACCGCGGATACGATTTTCGCCGATCCGGACGAGCCGGCACGCGAAGTGCCGCCGATCCGCGCGGTATTGCTATCGATAATCACAGGTCAGGCCGCCGACCACACTCGTCACCAGATGGAGGAGTCGTTGCCGTCGGCGGACGTCCAGGCGCCGGCGGACGAGATTACAGCCGACGACGCCGGCCGTGCGGCCGTGCTCGCGCTGCGTTTCGAGCTCGCGGCGCTCTATCTCGGTCTCGCGGCAGGAACGATTGGGGGAGCTGGCCGTGCTACGCCCGAGACAGCGTAGAGCCAGCACACGAGGACAGGCCGGGGAACGGCTGGCGAGGAGTTGAGTTGACCGTGGAACTGCTGCGTAATGCAGTCCGGCCTTATGCCTGGGGCTCCAGGACCACGATCCCGGAACTGCTGGGGAGACCGATTCCCGCTCCACATCCTGAGGCGGAGTTGTGGATGGGGGCGCACCCGGGGGATCCGTCGCATGTGGTGAGTCAGGACGGGACGGAAACCAGCCTGCTCGAACTGGTGGACAATGACCCGGTAGGTCAGCTCGGAGAGGAGTGTGCCAGCCGCTGGGGCGGCCGGTTGCCTTTCCTGCTCAAGATCCTGGCGATCGAGGAACCACTGTCGATGCAGGCCCACCCGTCGGCCGAGCAGGCCGCGGAAGGGTGGGCTCGCGAGGAGGCCGCGGGCATCCCGAAGGACGCGCCGAACCGTAACTACCCCGACCCGACCGCCAAGCCGGAACTGGTGTGCGCGTTGACGGAGTTCCACGCGCTGGCAGGTTTCCGGGACCCCAAGCGCACGGTGGAGCTGCTGCGGGCCATCGACACGCCAGGCCTGACCAAATACACCGAGCTGCTGGCGGCCCAGCCGGACTCGGACGGACTGCGCGCATTGTTCACGACGTGGATCACCATGCCGCAGCCGACGCTGGACCGGTTGCTGCCTGAGGTGCTCGACGCCTGCGTGCGGCACATCAAGGAGGACGGCGAGTTCGACCTCGAATGTCGAACGGTGCTCGAACTGGGGGAGGCACACCCCCGCGACGCGGGTGTGCTGGCGGCGATGCTGCTCAACAGACTGACGTTGAGCGCGGGAGAGGCGATCTATCTGCCCGCCGGGAACCTGCACCTGTACTTGCACGGCACCGCGGTCGAGATCCTCGCGAATTCCGACAACATCCTTCGCGGTGGGTTGACCCCTAAGCACGTGGATGTGCCCGAGTTATTGCGGGTGGTGGACTTCGCGTCCGGGGACATGCCGGTGTTGTCCGGCGAAGCCGAGGCTGCGGATAAGCGGATGGCCGTCTACCACACCGACGCGTCGGAGTTCGAGCTGTCGCGTGTGGAGTGGAACAGCGACGATCGTGGAGAAGTGCGGCTGCCCAGGTCGGGGCCGGAGATTCTGCTGTGCACCGAGGGGGAGCTGCTGTTGTGCTCGGAGGACGGCACCAAGATCGAGTTGCGTCGGGGCGAGTCGGTGTGGCTGCCTGCCTGTGACCCCGAGGTGCGTTTGCGTCCTGTGGGCAGCGGTCCCGCTCACGTGTTCCGGGCGACGCCGGGAACCTGCGCCTGACTCGTCTCGGGTGTGGTGTAGGCCTTTCGTGCCACACCACGCCCACGGGCGGTCTCCATCGCGCGCGTCCACCTCGAAGTCGGACTACACCGTCTTTTTCCACTGAAGGCCCGGCGACTCGCGGTATGCCAGAGGTTTGTTGCGACTTGGCCGCGATTGTGTCCTGAGTCGTTACCGAACGGAATCAATCGGGTTACCGACCCGGCTGCGACATGATGGTTCCGCTCTCCGAGTATAAAGTCCGGATTGGTCTCATCTCCGACTTTTGAGGCCGATCCGTTCCCCCGTCCTCCTTGCCCGTACTCGGAGTGCCAGATGACCCTGAGCTCGCGAACGCGTCCGCGATCGGCTGTCGTCGCGTTGGCGTTGGGCTTGGTAGTCGGTTCCGGTACCACCGTGTCGGCCACGGAGGCGGAGGATTCGCGGGCGGCGAGCCACGACGGGGATGTCAAGACCTGCGATTCCTTCGGCGGTGGTCCGCTCGTGGCCGCCGGTGGGAACGAGCGGGTCACGAACTTGCCCGATCTCGTCTACGAGGGCGGGGAGCCTGAGTCGGACACGCATCTGACCATCACGGACGTGCCCGAGGGCATCACGGTTACGGCGATCGTCGTCAAGGGCGGGCCCCGCCATAACGTCTACGTCCCGGGTGAGCGACGGTTGTCGTCCGACGCGCCGTGGAAAGACCTGCATGCGCCGCTGAACGACGACGGTGACGTCCCCACGATCGAGCATTGGTTCGCCTGTGGTGAGGAGTCGCCCACGCCGGAGTCGTTCACCGAATCCGATGCCACGTCCTCGGCCGAGCAGCTCGTTCCCAGCGAGACCGGCGATGCCGAGGAGCCCGTATCGGACGAGGCGGACGGGTTGCCGTCCTCGTCCGCTCCCGCTGAATCCACCGGCACGAATCCGACCGGCGGTCCCACCGCGCAGGAGGGCTCGTCCGGCCAGGATGCGGCCGTTGACGACCTGGCCTCCACGGGATACCGCAACGGTTGGTTGGTCGGACTCGGTGTCGCGCTCCTGGCAGGCGGTGGTGCGTTGTTGGCGTTGGCCCAGCGACGCCGCGGCAAGGCAGCGTCCTGAACCCACCGTCCTGAACCCGCTGTCCTGACCAGCTGTCCTGACCCGCCTCGCTTCGCCGACGGCCCGCGGTCAGAGCGGTGAGCCGTCGACCTGGCTTTTTCCGGTTCGGGGTTCGCCGAGGATGTTTCCCGGCATCGGGATCGGGCCGGTGGGCCGGGTCGGTTCCGGAATGGCCGGTGACGATCCCGCCAGTCCCGCCGCGTACGCCACGGCCCTGTCCCACTCGGGTTCGGCGATGTAGTCGGTGTGTCTGCGTATCCCCGGCGCCCACCGGCGTCCGTGCACCGGGCCCGGCATCGGGTCGGGAAGCCAGTGGTCGCCGCCGAGGACGAGCGTGCCGTGTGGACCCTTGTCCGCGGCCCCCAGCGGGCCGACGTCACCGTCGGGGAGGTAACCGAAGCCGATCAGCTCGCCGTCTGTGACCTGGTGTCGCCAGGTGGTCGCCCCTCCGCCGAACGTGTCGGTGCCGCGGCAGAGTCCGCGCCAGCGCCCCTCCAACGTGCCGTACAGCCGCACGAGCGCGTCATGTCCGAACACACCGGGGAAAGCTCGCTGGTAACCCCACTGCAGTGGTGTGCCCGCGGTCAGCAGGCCGAGCCGTTCGAGTTCGGAATCCGACAGTGCGGCGGTCAGTCTGCCCGCCGTGATGACCGCGAGCAGGCCGCCTACGTGATAGCCGGCCACAACGACCCTGGTACCGGGTTCGCGTAGGTGTTCTTTCGCGCGTGCCGCGAGTTCGGGAACCACCTTCAGCGCGTACGACGGCGGTACCACCGGATGTGCGGCACGCGGCCAGAAACAGACGAGATCCGCGAATGCGGCGAGGTAGTGCACTCGCTGTTCCCCGGTCGCGGTGGTGTAGACCGCGCGCAGCAGTGCCACGGCCAACACACCCAGGGCCACGACGCCCACCGTCGACAGCGGTTGCAGCGCGGCGGGAATCTCCACGGCCGCGACACGGACCACCACCAGTGCGGTGGCCCCCACGCTCATCATGAGGACGACGGCCAGCACGGCCCGGTGCAGGTTCTTGCGTTCCCAAGCCGCCCGTTCCCAGGCGTCGGCCGCGGTGTCCAGATCGTCTTTCTGCGTGTCCATGAGTCGCAGCACCTCGGGGACTCCCCGTCGGAGTCTCCGCAACGGGACGGCGATGGTGAACACCGACGCGGCCACCAAAACGGCGAATGCCAGCCCCGCGCCCCACAACAGCGTGATGAGTGTGTAGCCGCGCGGCAGGGAAAGATCCGAGTCCAGCGCGTACCGGGCCGCGATCGCCATACCCGCACCGAATCCCCCGCCCAGCAGCGCCGCCAGCACGAGTATGGGCGCGGCCGCCCAGCCTCCGGCCCACGGGCGCAGGCGTCGAGGCAGCGCCGCCCATTCCCGCCTCGCCACGATCGCCGTGGGGACCAGTAGCAGCGCGAACACCACGCAGACGACGAACAGCGCCGCCGCGATCAACTCCACCGTGGCGCCCGCGCCCGTGACCGCCGTTTCCGTGGAATCCGTGGACAGTGGAGTTCCGGCTATCGAGGCGACTCCGACGAGAGCCAACGCGAGCGTGATGACGAACGCACGCGGTATCGGCGTCAACAGGCGGTGTGCTTGGAACGCCGTCGCTCCCACGGTGAAGCCCAGGAGGACAAGCGCGAGTGCCCACACCACCGTGTCGGTGGTGCGATCCGGTGGGGTACGCGGTCCGTCGAACAGGGAGAGCGTCACGGTCGCCAGTGCCGCGGCCGTGTGCAGGCACCGCAACGTGGTGGTCTCCCGTTCGTCGTCCACCAGTGTGCCGCCGGGGAGGTCCGTCCTGCGTTCACGCAGCCGGGCGGGGCGGACACTCCACGATGTCGAGGACACCGCGAACAGGACTCCCACCACGGCGAGTAAGGGGAGTACACCCACGGCCGTGCGTAGGCCGGGGCTGTCCCGCAGCCACGACGGCGCATCGTCCAGGCAGGCCGTCCCCGGAAGCAGACACTGCGCGGCCACCAGATCGAGGGTGACGACCGCCAGTTGCCCCACCAGCAGCATGGTGAGCAGTAACGCGGCGATTCGGAGCAGCGCCCGGCAGACGGTCGACAGTGGTGCCGACAGCCGGGACGAGTCCGACTCGGGAGGCAGCATCCACTGTGCGACGTTGGCCAGCGAGAAGGGGAACAGCAGTGCCCACGCGGCCTTGGCCGCACCGTCCGAGGTCATGCTGTTCCACAGGTAGCCCTCCAGCGTGCGGGGCACGGAACGACCGGGGGTCTGCAACACCGGGCCGGGAGCCGGTCGGCGCAGCCGGTCGCAGGGCCGGATGATGCGGCCGACACCGTCACCCGCGACGTCGACGGTGCCCGTGGAGTCCAGCAGGTTGTCGTCGCCCGTGCCGATGAGTCCCGGGACACGTAACTCGACGACGTGGGTGTCGGGTCCAGGCAGTGGCACGTGGGGACACCTCGCTCGAAGCCGCGGTGACGTGGCGAACAACACGATCGAACACCCACGGTAACGAAGTTGTGTCGTTTCCGCTGGTTACCGAGTGCAGCTAATCGGTACCCGATCGAGTGGAACACGGGTACGCCACAATGGGCGCATGGGGCGATTGGTGGTCGTCGAGGGTCTCGACGGGGCGGGTAAGCGCACACTGACGGAGTCGCTGACCTCGGTATTGCGGGACCAGGGCGCGACGGTCACGACGATGGCCTTCCCCCGGTACGGCCGTGACGTGCACGCCGACCTCGTCCGGGAGGCTCTGCACGGCGCGCACGGCGATCTCGCCGAATCGGTGTACGGCATGGGGTTGCTGTACGCGCTGGACCGCAGGGGCGCCAGACAGGACATTCGGCAGGCGCTCGCCGAGCACGACGTGGTGCTGCTCGACCGGTACGTCGCGTCGAACGCGGCCTACCAGGCGGCTCGGTTGCACCAGGGAGTCGGCGGGTCCGTGGTGCGGTGGGTGCGGGAGCTGGAGATCGACCGGTTCGGGCTGCCCGTTCCTGACATGCAATTGCTGTTGCGGGTGCCGGTCGAGGTGGCGTCGGAGCGCGCGGTGGACCGGGCGCGGCAGGACGCCTCTCGCGCCAGGGACGCGTTCGAGTCCGACGACGCGCTCCAGGCCCGATGTGCGCGCGTGTACGACGAGCTGGCCAAGTCCCGTTGGCTGTCGGAATGGCACGTCATCGACGGCACCCGCAGTGTGACGGCGAACCGGGAAGCGATGGTCGTGCTCGCCAAGGACCTCTATCTCGGGAAATGACCCAGCTGCGACGACAGTTCCGAAGCGGCGTTGGTCAACGGGTGCACGAACTGGGAGATGTTCTCCCGCGACAGGCGGTACGAGGGGCCTGAGGCGCTGATGGCGGCGATCACCTCGCCGTCCGCGCCGTGGATGGGCACGGCCACGGCGTGCAGGCCGACTTCCAGTTCCTCGAAAGAAGTGGCGTAGCCGTCGCGCCGCACCTGTGTCAGTTCGGCACGCAGGTCGTCCGGTGCGACCGTCGTGCGTGGTGTGTACTGCTCCAGCCGATCGCGCAGGAGTGGTTCACATTTGTGTTCCGGCATGTAGGCGAGCAGGACTTTGCCGCTGGACGTGGCGTGGAGCGGGGTACGCCGTCCCGTCCAGTTCTGTGCGGTCACCGCCGCCGACCCGAAGGCCTGGCTGATGTTGATGGCCACGCCGTTGTCCGCGACGGCGATGTTGACGGTCTCTCCGAGGGACTCGGCCAGTGTCTGGCACGTCTGGTTGCCGAGTTTGGCCAGGTCGAGCCTGCCCATGGCCGCCCCGGCGAGGCGGACGATGCCGAAACCGATGACGTACTTGCCGCGCTGACCAAGCTGTTCCACGAGGTTGCGGATTTCGAGCGCGCTGACGAGCCGGGAAGCGGTGGATTTGTGGACGCCCAGTTCGGCCGCGATCTCGGTGATGCCGGCCTCTCCGTCTCTGGCGAGTAACTCGAGCACGTTGATCGCGCGGTCGACGGACTGCACGGGGCTGGCGGCGCTCTTGGTGGGCTCAGGCGGTGGTTCCGGTGCTGTTTCAGGCGTCGCCTGTGACGCTTTCTCGGAGTTCCGCATAACGCAACAGTAACCGGGAGGGCAAGGGCGTCACTATGTGCAAAGTGTAACTGCTTTTGCGCGAGAGGTATTTCCGCACTTCCGGGACGGACGAACATCCAGTTCAGGACCTTTTTTGCCCGGGGCCTGCACGGAGGAGGGGACGATAGTGCGAATATGTGCCCCATGAAGGCGCGTGTGCTGGTCGTTGACGACGACCCCGCTCTGGCTGAAATGCTGACCATCGTGCTGCGCGGCGAGGGATTCGACACCGCCGTGGTGTCCGATGGTTCTCGTGCACTGCCCGCGCTGCGCGAACTCAAACCCGACCTGGTTCTGCTCGACCTCATGCTGCCCGGCATGAACGGCATCGACGTCTGCAAGGCGATCAGGGCCGAGTCGGGTGTGCCGATCGTGATGCTCACGGCGAAGAGCGACACCGTGGACATCGTGCTGGGCCTGGAGTCGGGCGCGGACGACTACGTCGTCAAACCGTTCAAGCCGAAGGAACTCGTCGCGCGGGTGCGGGCGCGCTTGCGGCGTACCGAATCCGAACCCGCCGAGACGCTCACCATCGGGGACCTCACCATCGACGTGCCGGGGCACGAGGTCACGAGGGACGGCAAGGCCATCGCCCTCACCCCGCTGGAGTTCGACCTGCTCGTCGCGTTGGCCCGTAAGCCGCGACAGGTCTTCACCCGGGAGGTCCTGCTCGAACAGGTCTGGGGTTACCGGCACGCCGCCGACACGCGGCTGGTCAACGTGCACGTCCAGCGGCTGCGGTCGAAGGTCGAGAAGGATCCGGAGCACCCCGAGGTCGTGCTGACCGTCCGCGGCGTCGGCTACAAGGCCGGCCCACCGTAAGGTGAACGCATGAACGGGCGACTGGCTTTGTCGAGCCGGTCGGCGTTGTCGGTGGCCAGGCGCGCAGCCGCGTTCGGTAGGTGCAAGATGGTCGCCCTCGGAGAGCTGTGGCAGCGGTCGCTGCAGTTCCGGGTGACCACGTCCACGCTCGCGCTGTCGTCGGCCGTCGTCTTCGTGCTGGGTGTGGTGCTGCAGAACCAGATCGTCGACCGGCTCGTCGACACCAAGGAACGAGCTGCGCTCGAGCAGCTGCGGGTGGCCGTGCGGACGGCGGAGAGCGAGCTCGTCGGCGACGCGGGAGAAGGCGACTCCCTGCGCAAACGTCTTTCCAGTGCGCTCAAGGCCATCACGAATGGTTCTGTGACCGCGCAGGACGTGGAGAACTCGACGGCGGGTGCGTTCGAGCCCGTGCTCGTGGCGGGTGATCCGGAGCGCGCCGTCGAGGACGCCATCCACGCCGGGCCTTTGGAGAAGGTGCCCGGCGGGTTGATGAACTACGCCGAGAACAACCAGGTCGCGGTGCAGTACCACACCGAGGACGGTTCGACGTACCTCATCGTGGGTGCGCCGGTGACCACGGCCACGCGCCCGATCCAGCTCTATCTGCTGTTTCCGCTGAGCACCGAACAGAACACCGTGGCCACTGTGCAGAACACGCTGCTGGTGGGCAGTGCGTTCCTGCTCGTGCTGTTGGCGGTGATCACGTTCATGGTGACGCGCCAGGTGGTTCTGCCGGTGCGGAGAGCTGCGGCGGCGGCGGAGGATTTTGCCGAGGGCGACCTGGACCGCAGGCTCGACGTGGAAGGGGAGGACGACCTCGCCAAACTCGCCGTGTCGTACAACGAGATGGCGGCGAGTATCCAGCAGCAGATCCGCCAGCTGGAGGAGTTCGGTCAGCTTCAGCGGCGGTTCACCTCGGACGTGTCCCACGAGCTGCGCACTCCGCTCACCACGGTGCGCATGGCGGCCGATGTGTTGTACGCGTCGCGGGACGAATTCCCTCCGGGCCTGGCCCGCTCGTCGGAGCTGCTCGTGGACGAGCTCGACCGTTTCGAGACCCTGCTGCGCGACCTGCTGGAGATCAGCCGACTCGACGCGGGGGTGGAGGAACTCTCCGCCGAGTCGACGGACATGCGGGCCATCGTGCACAACGCGGTCGAGCAGGTGCGGGGTGTGCTGGGAGGAAGTACGGGTGGCGACATCGAACTCGAACTCCCGGACGGGGAGGTCACCGCGGAGGTCGACAGTCGGCGGGTGGAGCGGATTCTGCGGAACCTGCTCGCCAACGCCGTGGACCACGGCGAGGGGCACCCGGTGCGTTTGTCCCTGGCCGCCGACGAACACGCCGTCGCGCTGAGTGTTCGCGATTACGGGGTCGGGCTGCGTCCCGGCGAGGCCGAGTTGGTGTTCAACCGTTTCTGGCGGGCCGATCCGTCGAGGAACCGGCGAACCGGGGGTACGGGGCTCGGTCTGGCGATCAGCCATGAGGACGCGCGGTTGCACGGAGGTTGGCTCGAAGCGTGGGGTGAGCCGGGGCACGGTTCCTGTTTCCGGTTGACGTTGCCGCGGGCCGTGGGCAGCACGCTGCAGCGCAGCCCGCTCCCGTTGCCTCCGGACCCGCCCGCCGAACCGGTCCGGCCCGCCGGTGAGAACGGTGAGGCCGGGGCGGTGGTGCTGGACGTGACCCAGGAACGCGGTGCCGGGGACGCTGGGGACTCCGGAGACGTTGGGGACGCTGGGGCCACCATCGAACGGGAGGAGACACGGTGACGAGGCGTAGTGCCGTGAACAGGCCGCTCGCGGCGCTGTTGGCCGTTCTCGCCTGCGTCGTCATGGTGGCGGGGTGCGCGGCCATCCCGACCGAGTCCCAGCCGAAGGCCATCCCGCAGCGGAACGCGGGCCAGCCCACCCAGGAGATCCCGGAACCGGAGCTGGGACTGGACCCGCTGTCGGTGGTGAGGGAGTTCGTGCGCAACGGTGCGCGGACCGCCAACGACCACGCGGCTTCGCGTGCCTACCTCACCGCCCGTATGCAGGAGTCCTGGAAGCCCGGTTCGAGTGTGACGGTGATCAGGGACGAGTTCGGCACGGTGTACGCGCCCGAGGCCGAGCAACCGAAGGACCCCAACGAGCGGGTCGTCGCCCTCAGGGTCACCGTCCTGGGCAGGTTGGCGTCCGACCACTCGTTCATCGCGGACGAACAGAAGCCCGTCCGCAAGCCCATTCGGCTGCGGAAACAGGCCGACGGGGAATGGCGCATCGTCGACCCACCCGACAACATCATGATCGCCGAGAGCGACTTCGCGGACGCCTACTTCAAGGTGTCGGTGTACTTCTTCGCGCCGGACTCCATGGCCCTCGTGCCCGACGTGCGTTACGTGGTGGCCAGGCCGCAGTCGGGCCTGCCCGCCCGGGTCATCGACCTGCTGTTGTCCGGGCCGTCCGACGGTCTGGCCGGTGCCGTCCGCAATCCGCTGGGTGACACGGCCACGCTCGACAGCAACGTCACCACGAGCAACGACGGATCGCTGGTCGTGCCGTTGACCGGGCTGGGCGACGAGAGCGAGCAGGACAGGGAACTGATGGCCGCGCAGATCGTGCGGTCGTTGCAACACGTCACCACGAGCAGGGTCAAGTTGCTGTCCGACGGCGCTCCGCTCGTGCCGGGGCAGGCGGAATGGCGGCCCAGCGATCTGCCCGCCTACGACACCGTGTCGTCGCCGAGTTCGGAACTGCCCGGATTGCTGACGTTGAACGGTCGTGTGCACTCACTCGGTACCGGCGCACCGATCAACGGGCCTGCGGGCAACGGCACCTACGACGTCGTCAGCGCGGCACAACCCATCAACGGTCAACAGCTGGCCGTCGTGGAACGTGCCGGGCAGGGGGTCCGGTTGCGGGTCGGCGACTACGGCAGTGCCGGACAGGTGGTGGACCAACGGGCCGAGACCATGACCCGGCCGACCTGGAGGCCACCCGCGAGCACGGACGGCAAGTCGACCGAGCTGTGGACCGTCGTCGACGGTACGCAGGTGATGCGAGTCCAGCAGAACCCGGCCGAGCAGTGGGTGACCCAACGGGTCAACGCCTTCGAACTCCCCGACGAGGGGACGATCACGGGGCTGCGCCTGTCCCGCGACGGCACGAGGGCCGCGCTCATCGTGGATCGGCAGCTCGTCGTGGCCTCCGTGGTGCGCACCCCCACCGAGGTCACGCTGCGCGCGCCGCGGGTACTGCAGGAGGGCCGGTTGGACTCGGTCGTGGACGTGGACTGGCTGGACCAGGACACGCTCGTCGTGGCCCTGTCGTCCGAGCGCGTCCCCGTGGTGCGGGTGTCGGTGGACGGTTTCCAGCTCGATCAGTACAACAGCTCGAACCTGATGCAGCCGATGCGCGCGATCACCGCGGCGCCGGGGCGACCCATCGTCGTGGCTGACAGGAACGGCCTGTGGACGGTCAGCGAGATCGGCGCGGTGTGGCGACCACACCGCCAGAGCACGCCGGGGGCCTTGCCGTTCTACCCGGGCTGAACCGTTCGGTTCCCGAGTGTTCGCGGGAACGGCCGTCGACGGCTCTTGCCGGCGAAAAGTGTCGGTGGCGTCCGGCATCGTGCCGGTATGAGGACGCATACGTCGAGGCGTCAGTCCCGCTCGGCCGGGAGTGTCGCGGCGGTCGGTGCGGCGGTGCTGGATCTGCTGCTGCCGTCGTCCTGTGCCGCCTGCGGGAAGCTGGGTGTCGCCGTGTGCCGGGCCTGTCTGGCGGTTCTGGAGCGTGGCCCCGTGCCCGTGCGGCCTGGTGTGGCGACGTTGGCACGTCATGACGGTGCCGCCAGACAGCTCGTGCTCGCTCACAAGGCGCAGGGCAGGCGCGAGCTCGCGGTGCCGTTGGGGCGGGCGCTGGGGCGGGCCGTGCCCGCGTTGGCGGAGGCCGAGCCGGATCATAACGGCACCCTGTGGCTCGTGCCGGTCCCGTCGCGCCCGTCGGCCGCGCGCGTTCGAGGGGGCCCCCATGTCGCGGCGTTGGCGCGGTGGTGTGCCGCCGAGCTGGCCGAGCGCGGGGAGTCGGTGGCCGTGGCTCCCGCGTTGCGGCTGTCGAGCCGGGCTCGTGACGCGGTCGGGCTGAGTCGTGCCGAGCGGGTGGCCAACCTGTCCGGGCGCATGGGGCTGGTTCCTGCCGCCACTCCTGGGCCGGGAACACCCGTCGTCCTGCTCGACGACGTGGTGACGACGGGCGCGACCCTGGCCGCCTGCGCGAACACACTGGCTCGGGCCGGTGTCCGAGTGACGGCGGCGTTGACGCTCACAGCGGCGTCGGGGCCGAGTGGAAAGCCCCGGCCGGGTGAGGACGGGGTGTGAGGGCGAGGTCGGTATGGAACGTCTGGCAGGGGACCACCTCAAACGTGGCGGCATGTCACCCACATAGGTGGTTGGGGAACTCAGATGGGAGGACGGTCGTTGACCGGATATGACGCAGACCACGGTCACACAGAGCCAGGCCGGGGTGGGCCGACTGCGTCACCGGTATGAACTCATTGCCTGCTCGCTGCTCCGAGGGGGTGACGGCGTTCGTGTCACAGCCTCACTTTCGCCACATACTGTCACCACCCATCACGTCGCGGTTTCCCCCAGCGCGGGGGCTGTTGCGACGGCTCCATGCGGGCTAACGTGCAGCGCTAACGAACGTCCCGGCCGCAGGGGAGGTGAAGAGTCGATGTCCCCGGTGCCGGAGCCCTGATTCGGCTCGGACGCCCGATATCTCTGTCGCGTCCGGTCCCGCCGTTGCTTCGGTGCCAGAGGTCGCCATTTCAACACTCGCACGTGCATGAGCGAGGAGGTCGTGAATGGACATCGTCATCAAGGGTCGCAACGTGGAGGTTCCCGAGCATTATCGGCGACACGTCGCGGAGAAGATGGCCCGACTGGAGCGTTACGACAGGAAGGTCATCAACTACGACGTGGAGTTGCTCCACGAGCCTAATCCCCGGCAGGCCAAGACCTGCCAACGCGTCGAGATCACCGGTAAGGGCAGGGGCCCGGTCGTTCGTGCCGAGGCGCGAGCGGGCGACTTCTACACGGCGCTCGACCTGGCGCTCAAGAGGTTGGAGAGCCGGCTTCGCCGTCTGCACGACCGGCGACGTGTCCATTACGGGCGCCGTAGCCCCGAGTCCCTCGCCGAGGCCACGGCGGCGGCCGTCCAGGCGTCCGGGACGTCGGGCAGGGGCAGTGGTGGGACCGCTGTGCTGGAGGCTCCGGCCGAGTCCGCGCTCGAGGAGACCGATGAACCGGACATGCCGGAGCCGCGCTGGGACGACGGTGTCAAGCCTCGCCAACCCGGCCGCATCGTGCGAGAAAAGCAGCACTCGGCCGAGCCGATGACGATTGACGATGCCCTCTACCAGATGGAACTCGTGGGTCACGACTTTTATCTGTTCAATGATTCCGAGACCGGAAAACCCAGTGTCGTGTACCGACGGAAAGGGTTCGATTACGGGGTGATTCGACTGGGCTGATACCACCGACGGCCGCTCTGATCAGGCCGTCCGTGTCGACAGGCCCTTCCCGGCGGCCCGCGCGTGAAAATCCGCGCGGGCCGCCGCGTGCACGCAGGCCTGCGCATTCCCTACGATGGGGGTGCTGCCCGGCGCCCTGTTTGGGTGCTCGTAACGACCACTACAGACACCGCTAGCGAGGTCGACCCGATGCTTCTGAACCGCCTGCTCCGCGCGGGCGAGGGTAAGATGGTGAAGCGGCTCCGCCGCATCGCCGATCACGTCAATGCCCTCGAAGACGACGTCAAGGACCTCTCGGACGCCGAGCTGCAGGCGAAGACCGATGAGTTCCGCAAGCGTTACTCCGACGACGAGTCGCTGGACGACCTGTTGCCGGAGGCGTTCGCCGTGGTGCGGGAGGCCGCCAAGCGCGTGCTGGGGCAGCGGCATTACGACGTCCAGCTCATGGGTGGTGCGGCCCTGCACCTGGGGCAGGTCGCCGAGATGAAGACCGGTGAGGGTAAGACGCTCACCAGTCTCCTGCCCGTATATCTGAACGCGCTGCCGGATAAGGGCGTACACGTCGTCACCACCAACGACTACCTCGCACAGCGTGACGCCGAGTGGATGGGCCGTGTCCACCGGTTCCTCGGCCTGGAGGTCGGGGTCATCCGCTCCGACATGACGCCCGCCGAGCGCAAGACGGCGTACGCCGCCGACATCACGTACGGCACGAACAACGAGTTCGGCTTCGACTACCTCCGGGACAACATGGCGTGGAGCCTGGATGACTGCGTGCAGCGCGGGCACCACTACGCCATCGTCGACGAGGTCGACTCGATCCTCATCGACGAGGCCAGGACACCGCTGATCATCTCGGGTCCGGCCGACCAGTCGTCCCGCTGGTATGTCGAGTTCGCGCGCATGGCGCCGCTGATGAAGAAGGACGTCCACTACGAGGTGGACGAGCGCAAGCGCGCCATCGGTGTCACCGAGCTGGGCGTCGAGTTCGTCGAGGACCAGCTCGGCATCGACAACCTCTACGACGCGGCGAACACGCCGTTGGTCGGGTTCCTCAACAACGCGCTGAAGGCGAAGGAACTCTACCACCGGGACAAGGAATACATCGTCCGCAACGGCGAAGTGCTGATCGTGGACGAGTTCACCGGCCGCGTCCTGGCGGGTCGCCGGTTCAACGAGGGCATGCACCAGGCGATCGAGGCCAAGGAAGGTGTGGAGATCAAGGCCGAGAACCAGACTCTGGCCACGATCACCCTGCAGAACTATTTCCGCCTCTACGACAAGCTCGCCGGTATGACGGGTACCGCCGAGACGGAGGCGGCCGAGTTCCACCAGACCTACGACCTCGGTGTCGTTCCGATCCCGACGAACCGGCCGATGGTCCGTGTCGACCAGCCCGACCTCATCTACAAAACGGAAGAGGCGAAGTTCGAGGCGGTCGCCGACGACATCGCGGAGCGCCACGAGAAGGGCCAGCCGGTGCTGGTCGGCACCACGAGTGTCGAGAAGTCGGAGTACCTGTCGAAGCTGCTGCTCAAACGGGGCGTGCCGCACGAGGTGCTCAACGCGAAGCACCACCACCGTGAGGCGTTGATCATCGCGAAGGCGGGGCGGAAGGGCGCCGTCACCGTCGCGACGAACATGGCCGGTCGTGGTACCGACATCGTGCTCGGTGGCAACCCGGATATCATCGCCGACGAGGTGTTGCGGGAGCGCGGGCTCGACCCCGTGGAGCACTCCGAGGAGTACGAGGCCGCGTGGCCGAAGGTGCTTGACGAGATCACCGCCGAGTGCAAGGCGGAGGCCGAGGAAGTGGTGGAGGCCGGCGGTCTCTACGTGCTGGGCACCGAACGCCACGAGTCCCGCCGGATCGACAACCAGCTGCGTGGTCGTGCCGGACGTCAGGGTGACCCGGGTGAGTCCCGCTTCTACCTGTCGTTGGGTGACGAGCTGATGCGTCGCTTCAACGCGGCGATGGTGGAGCGGGTCATGACCACCATGCGGCTGCCCGACGACGTGCCCATCGAGCACAAGATGGTCTCCAGGGCGATCAAGAGCGCTCAGACCCAGGTCGAGCAGCAGAACATGGAGATCCGCAAGAACGTCCTGAAGTACGACGAGGTGATGAACCAGCAGCGCAAGGTCATCTACGCCGAGCGCCGCAGGGTGCTGGAGGGCGAGGACCTTCGCGAGCAGATGCGGCACATGGTCACCGACGTCGTCACCGCGTACGTCAAGGGCGCCACTGCCGAGGGGTATGCGGAGGACTGGGATCACGCCAGGCTGTGGACGGCCCTGAAGACCCTCTACCCGGTGAGTGTGACCTGGGAGGAGATCCTCGAAGAGGACGAGGACATCGATGCCGACCGGCTTCGGGAGATCCTCGTCGAGGACGCGCTCGCGGCGTACGACAAGCGTGAGGCCGAGGTCGATGCCATGGCTGGCGAAGGCACGATGCGTGAGTTGGAGCGTCGTATCGTGCTCTCGGTGCTGGACCGGAAGTGGCGCGAGCACCTCTACGAGATGGATTACCTCAAGGAGGGCATCGGGCTGCGGGCGATGGCGCAGCGCAACCCGCTCGTGGAGTACCAGCGTGAGGGCTTCGACATGTTCAATGCGATGCTCGACTCGCTGAAGGAGGAGGCTGTTGGCCTGGTGTTCAACCTGCAGGTGCAGCAGGCTGAGCAGCAGCAGGCCGAGGAGGCCGCGAAGACGGAGCAGGCGCGGAGGCCGCAGGTTCCCGCGGGCGGTAACGGCAAGGTGTCGGATGCGGCCGGCAAGGCTTCGGGTCCGCGGCACGCGCGGCCGGTGCCGCCTCCGCCGAAGGTGCCGGGTAAGGCTGTGCCTGCCGCGTTGCAGGGCCAGAAGCTTGAGGGGCAGATCCCGCAGGGGCTGACGTTCTCGGGCCCGTCCGAGGGCGGCGGGGTGCAGTCCCGCGGTGACGGTACGAGCGGCAACTCGGCGAGGAAGCAGGGCGCGGCTGCCGGTGGTACGCGCCGGGAGCGGCGTGCCGCCGCCCGCGAACAGGCGAAGAAGAACAAGCGCAACGCGCGCCGTTAGCGACGGGGTTCGAGCACGGTGAACAGGGTGCAGCGCCAGCCTGTTCCACCGTGTTCGAAGCGTGCCACCAGGGCGCGTGCCCGGTTGTCCAGGTAGGCGGTGCCGCACACTTCCAGTGCGTCATCGGCCGGTCGGCACACGTGGATGTTCCGTAGGACGTAGCGTGTGCCGACCGCGCGCGGCGTGGTTCGTACCAGTCGTTGCAGTGTGGGTGTCAGCCAGTTGTCGAGCTGTGCTGCGGCTCTGCGTCCGGTGTGGACTTCCAGGAGTGCGGTGAGCACCCGGTGCAGCATCCGTCGTCCGGGGACGGAAACGGTGCGTTCGGGGTGTGTGGCGTGTTGTGCGTGCAGTTCGGCCAGAAGACCGTCGAGTGTGAGTTGTCCTTCGGCGATCTCCCCCTTGGCCAGGTCGCCGAGTTCGGTCGGTTCATACGGGTGGAGTGGAAGTAGCCCGTTTTCCGACTGGAACGTTCGCATCCTTGTTCCTCCGTTGTGTTTGCGGGCGGCCCCCCTGACCGCCCACTAAGACAGAGGTCGCGAACGCGCGTTTCGTCCCCAAAAGGACCTGATGAGGTGATCATCGCTGATCTTGGTGCGCAAGATCAGCGATGGTGTGTTATAGGGCCTGTTCGCTCGTGGTGCTCGCTGCTGGGGGTGGCGGAGACGGTTGGATGAGCGCGTGGAATCGGTGAGTTATGCGGCTGACGATGGCTCTCCTGCGATTCGGGAACTGTTTGAAGGCGGACTCGTAGCGGTCGGTCGTGTTCTGCGTGGTGGGGCGAGTGCGGCTTCGTTCGACCCCGCCGAGGTGTGGTGGCGTGAAGAGCGAAAGCGAAAGAGCATTTCGCCCAGATAGGACTCGATGGGGTTGGTCTCGGTTCGGCTTGTTCGTTCGGTGTTGTGTGTGGGCGCGGGAATAGGGTGGTGGGATGGTGCGCGGGTTGGTGTTGGACTACGCGGGCGTGCTCACGGATGTCGGTGGGGAGCGTTTGCTGGGGGCGGTGCGGAGGGCACGAGCTCAAGGGGTGCGGACGGCGCTGTTGTCGAACGCTGCGGGTGGTCCCGAGGCGCGACGTGGGCTGGCGGATTGTTTCGATGTGCTGGTGTTTTCCGGCGAAGTCGGGGTCGCGAAGCCGGATGCCGCCGTGTATCTCCTGACCGCTGATCGGCTGGGTGTGCCTGTGGACGAGTGTGTGTTCGTGGATGATTCGCCGCGTAATGTGGCGGGTGCTGTGGCGGTGGGCATGGTCGGTGTGCGGCATGTGGGTGTTGATGAGACTTTGTCGGAGTTGGGTGTGTTGGTTTCGGGTTTGGATTGTGGAACTGACTGACTGGGGTTGGGGGTGTCCGTTACTCTCGTGACC
>NZ_DAHVQP010000078.1:0-50920 GCF_027317685.1 Saccharomonospora sp. | reverse complement strand
GACGTCGGCGTCGGCCATGATCACGATCTTGTGGTAGCGCAGCTTCGAGATGTCGAAGTCGTCGTGGATACCGGTGCCCAGCGCGGTGATGAGCGACTGGACCTCCTGGTTCTTCAACACCTTGTCGATGCGCGCCTTCTCAACGTTGATGATCTTGCCTCGGATCGGCAGGATCGCCTGGAACCGCGAGTCGCGGCCCTCCTTGGCGGAACCACCCGCCGAATCACCTTCGACGATGTAGAGCTCGCACTCCTCGGGGTCGTTGGACCGGCAGTCCTTCAACTTGCCGGGCAGACCACCGATGTCCATCGCGCCCTTGCGGCGCACGAGGTCCCGTGCCTTACGCGCGGCCAGACGGGCCTGCGCGCTCGACACCGCCTTATTGATGATGATCTTAGCTTCGGCGGGGTTGCGCTCGAACCAGTCGGCCAGCCACTCGTTGCAAGCGGTCTGCACGAACGACCGTGCCTCACTGTTGCCGAGCTTCGTCTTCGTCTGCCCCTCGAACTGCGGCTCGGTCAACTTGATGGAGAGGATCGCCGCAAGCCCCTCACGAACGTCGTCACCGGTGAGGTTGGTGTCCTTCTCCTTGAGCAGCTTCTTGTCCCGCGCGTAGGCGTTCACCACACGGGTCAGCGCGGCGCGGAAGCCCTCCTCGTGAGTACCGCCCTCGTGAGTGTTGATCGTGTTGGCGAACGTGTAGACCGACGGTGTGAAGCCATCGTTCCACTGCATCGCCACCTCGACCTCGATACCGTCGCCCTTCTGCTCGAACGCGATGACGCTCGGGTGGATGGCGTCCTTGGAGGCGTTGATGTATTTGACGAAGTCCTCCAAACCACCCGGGTAGTGGTAGGTGCGTTCCCTGATCTCGGCGCGTTCGCCGGCCGCGTCCTCGCCTTCGTCGTCGGAGACCCGCTCGTCACGCAGGACGATGGTCAGCCCCTTGTTCAGAAAGGCCATCTCCTGCAGACGCCGGGCCACGGTCTCGGCGCTGTACTCGGTGGTCTCGAAGATCTCGGGGTCGGCCCAGAACGTGACGCTCGTGCCGCTGCGATCGGTGGGGCCCTTGTCGATCAATTCACCGGGCACCGACTTCTCGTAGTGCTGGACCCAGATCCTGCCGTCGCGGTGGATCTCCACATCGAGCGCGCTCGAAAGCGCGTTCACCACCGAGACACCGACACCGTGCAGACCACCCGACACGGCATAGGACTCACTGTCGAACTTGCCGCCCGCGTGCAGCTGGGTCAGCACGATTTCCACCGTGGGCTTGCCGTGCACAGGGTGGGGTTCGACCGGGATACCGCGCCCGTCGTCGACGACGCGGACACCGCCGTCGGCCAGCAGTGTGACCTCGACGCGCGTGGCGTGACCCGCCATCGCCTCGTCGACCGAGTTGTCCACAACCTCCTGAATCAGGTGGTGCAAGCCACGCACACCGGTGGAACCGATGTACATGCCGGGGCGCTTGCGGACCGCCTCCAAGCCCTCGAGCACCGTGATGGAGGACGCACTGTATTCGCTATTCTTCGCTGCCACCGGCCTGACTTCTCCTCGTCTCGCCCAACGGACTCACGTGACTTTTGGTCCTACGTCGGGCCCGAAGCTGATACTCGTTCCGGCATCGATCCGGCTTGTCTCTACAAGTTTACTTGGCCAGTCACGCTTACAGGCACCAAGGACGCCCCTGGCTGCGTCACAGAGCCACGAATTCGGACATAGATGGGTCCGGACTCATGGGCTACCTGTGCCGACCCGCGTCGCGCGGTTTCAGGCTGCATGCCGCAGTGCCTGCCGACTGAAGCTCCGCCCGACTTCCTACGAAGTCAACCGTAGGTGTCCCTGGGCCCCCGCCCCGGGATGTGCTTCGGCCCCTTACGCCAGCTCGGAGCCGTCGGCCCTTGAATACGCATCCTGGTGACCACGCCGTGTCCGACGCCCGCTGCGATTCTTGCCAGCAGTTGCCGTTGCAGCAAGCGCAGCTGCGTGGCCCAGGCGGTGGAACTGGCGCGAACGGTCAGTTCCCCGTTGTTCAGCGACACCGGTTGCGCATGCTCGGCGATCTCCGCTCCCACCAGCGTCGACCACTGGCCGAAGACGCGGCCGTTCGCCAGGCGCGCACTCCAGCCCAGCTGGGTCGTCATGTTCGAGACCAGTCGGCCGAACGGCTGTGGATCGCGCTCGTCGAAACCCGGTCCCGCCCAACGACGTCGACGAGGGTTCTGCCCACTGCGTTCCGGCCTGCCGACGCGGGAAGCGCCGGGCCTGCGCACACCCGGCTCCGTGCCGCGGGCCGCTGCGCGCTCCTTCGCCGCCTGCAACGCGGCTCTGGCGAGGTCACGGCCCTGTGGATGGTTTTCCGACGAGTCCGTCGCGGAGGAGGACGCAGAAGAGGAGGCCCTGCCCCCGTTCGGCCCAGCCCCGCTGTTACGCTCTGTCCCGCTGCCGAGGGCTCCAGGGGGGACAACACCCTTCGAGGGCGAGTTTTCCACTCTTTCCGGAACGCCGGTCACTGTCGGCAATAGCGTGCTAGCTGAGTTATCCACACTATCCACAGACTTATCCCCAGGTCGGTGGGTAACTCGCGTGGTACCCGTCACTGTTCGTCGCGTGAATCCCGTGGAGCGCTCCCGCTCAGGCACGTGTCACCTCGCCATCCGAGACCGCATACCGTACGCCGGAGAGCTCGGCGGGCACGTCACCGTCGACGGCCGCCGTCACCAACACCTGTTCCGCCTTCGCCGCCATCTCGGCCAGGCGGGCCCGGCGCCTGCTGTCGAGCTCGGCGAACACGTCGTCCAGCAGCAGCACCGGCTCGCCACCCGACTCGCCTCGGAGAAGCTGGTACGACGCCAGCCGTAGCGCCAGCGCGAACGACCACGACTCCCCATGGCTCGCGTAACCCTTCGCGGGAGTCTCACCCAAGACCAGGTCGAGGTCGTCCCGATGCGGTCCCACGAGGCTCACCCCGCGCTCCAGCTCCGCTTCCCGCGACTCGCCGAGCACCCTGAGCAGGATCTCGCCGAGCTCCTCCGTCGACGCTCTCGGCCCCTCGGCCGTCCCCCACCCTTTAGGCAACGCGTCTCCGAGACTGGAGCGATAAGCGATCCGCGCCGGGCGCGAGTCGGGAGCCACGTCCGCGTACGACGCCGCCACGTGAGGCGCCAGCTCGGCGACCAGATTGAGTCGTGCCGCCAGCAGCTCGGCCCCCGCGGAGGCCAGGTGGTTGTCCCATACCTGGAGCGTGGACAACGCGTACGGATCTGTCTCCTCCCGACGCCCCCGCTGACCACCGCCGCGCCCCACACTCTTCAACAGGGCGTTGCGCTGCCGCAGCACTCGGTCGTACTCCGAACGAACCCCCGCGTACCGAGGGGCGCGTTGCACGAGGAGTTCGTCCAAGAACCGCCGTCGTTCGGACGGGTCACCGCGCACGAGTGCCAGGTCCTCCGGCGAGAACAACACCGTGCGCAGGATCCCGAGCACGTCACGCGGCTTGCCGACCGCCCCGCGGTTGACCCGGGCCCGGTTGACACGCCCCGGCGCGATCTCCAGCTCGACGGTGAGTTCTCGCCCCTCGTTCACCACCGCGGCACGCACCAGTGCGCGATCACAGCCGTGCCGCACCAGCGGCGCGTCCGTGGCCACCCTGTGCGATCCCAACGTGGAGATGTATCCGATGGCCTCGAGCAGGTTCGTCTTCCCCCGCCCGTTCGGCCCCACCAACACGGTGGGACCCTGCGCCAGTGGCAGGTCCACGTGCTCCCACGACCGGAAATCGGTCACCTGAAGGTGCCGCAGATACACCTAGTCAGCGACCTTCGTCTTCACCGCGTGCCCGCCGAACTGCTCGCGCAGCGCCGCGACCGCACGCATCGCAGCCGAATCCTCCTGTCGGGAAGCGAACCGCGCGAACAGCGCCGCCGAGATCACAGGCGCGGGCACGGCGTTGTTGATGGCCTCCTCCAACGTCCACCGTCCCTCGCCGGAATCCTCGACGTAGCCTTCGAGTTCGGCGAGTTCGGGGTCGCTTTCCAAAGCCTTGACCAGCAACTCCAACAGCCAGGACCGCACGACCGTGCCCCGCTGCCACGCCTTGATCACACCGGGCACGTTCTGCACGACACCCGAGGCGTCGAGCAGTTCGAAGCCCTCGGCATACGCCTGCATGAGCCCGTACTCGATGCCGTTGTGCACCATCTTCGCGTAGTGCCCGGCACCGACCCCGCCCGCGTGGACGAAACTTTCCTCGCGCGGTCCCTCCGGACGTAAGGCGTCGAAGAACGGCATCGCGCGCTCCACGTCGGCCTCGGACCCACCGACCATCAGGCCGTAGCCGTTGTCCTTGCCCCACACCCCGCCGGAGACACCGACGTCGAGGTAACCGATCCCACGACGGCCGAGCAGTTCGGCGTGTTCGGCGTCCTCGGTGTAACGGGAGTTCCCGCCTTCGATCAGCAGGTCGCCCTCGTCGAGCAACTCGGCGAGCTCGGTGATGGTCTGCCGCGTCGCCGAGCCGGCTGGAACCATCACCCACACCACACGGGGCGCCTTCAACGCGGCCACCAAGTCGGCCAAGGACTCGGTGTCGCTGACGTCGGCGTTGCGGTCGTAGCCCACCACTTCGTGGCCGGCCTCCTGCAAGCGCGCCCGCATGTTGAAGCCCATCTTGCCCAGACCGACAAGACCAAGCTGTGCCATTAGCATGCTCCTCCTTCCGGTGCGCCGTGCTCAGCCCGGAAGTCGCACCGGCATCAACAAGTAGAGATAGCCGGGCACGACGTCGCCGTTGTCGTCGGCAGGCTTGATCAATGCGGGCCGGTTGGGTGTCGTGAACGTCAACTCGGCCCGTTCGGCGTGCAGAGCGCCGAGCCCGTCGGCGAGGTAGGTCGGGTTGAACGCGATGGTCACCGGCTCCCCCTCATAGTCGACGGGAAGTTCTTCCTCCGCACTGCCTTCGTCGTCACCTCCGGCCGCCAACCGTAGCGATCCGTCCCCGAACTCCAACCTGACCTGGGTGCCCCGTTCGGCGACGAGCGACACGCGCTTGATCGCTTCGGTGAGCGCGGGCACGTGCAGGATCGCACGCGACGAGTGGTCGGACGGCAACAGCTGCCGGTACGGCGGGAACTCGGCGTCGAGCAGCCGAGTGGTGGTGAACTTGCCCGAACCGGACAACCCCAGCAACCCGTCACCGCCCGCGAGACCGATCTGCACCGTCGTGCCGGCCGAGCCGAGCGACTTGGCGGCGTCCGCGAGTGTGCGGGCCGGAACGAGCACGGCGGAGTCGGTGATGCCTTCGGTGGGCTGCCAGTTGAACTCCCGCATGGCGAGGCGGAACCGGTCGGTGGCGACGAGGGTGAGCGTGCTGCCGGTGATCTCGACACGCATTCCGGTGAGCATCGGCAGGGTGTCGTCCTTGCCCGCCGCGACGGCCACCTGGGCGACGGCCTGAGCGAAAGCCTCACCCGCGACCTCACCTGCGAGCTCGGGCTGAGAGGGGAGCTCGGGGTAGTCCTCGACCGGCATGGTGGGCAGGCTGAACCTGGCGTTTCCGCAGGTGATGGATACACGAGCGCCTTCGACGGCGATGTCCACAGGCTGGGCGGGCAACGCCTTGGTGATGTCGGCGAGCAGCCGACCCGACACCAACGTGCGCCCCCCGTCGGCGATGGTCGACGGGACACCGACGGTGGCCGAGACCTCGTAGTCGAAGCCGGAGACGGTCAACGAGTCCGCGTCGCTGCCGGATTCACCGCCCGCGTCGAGGAGCACTCCACCGAGCACGGGAACGGGCGGCCTCGACGGCAGACTCCGGGCCACCCATGCGACGGCGTCGGCAAGCCCGTCGCGTTCGACGCGGATCTTCATGCGCCCATCCTTTCGACACCGAGCCGGTTGGAGCTCGAAAGATCGACAAACTCCGCTTGATGACTTCCGATGGAGTTTGCGGGTTCGCAGGGCGGCGGGAGCGTGTTGACGGCTGGTCGCCAGCTCACCGTCCACCGAGCGGACCGGCGTGTGGACTCCCACGGTAGAGCGTGTCGTCTTCGGGCTTCACCTCGGGCCAGGGGTTCCTCGAAGCGCTCGATGGCCCCTCGGAGCCGGTCTGCCCCCAACTTCACGTCGAACCTGTTTTTCTTTTTCTTCTTTTAGAGAGAAGTTGTTCAGTCGTAGTAGTAAGGGCTGTGGATAGTGTGGATAACCCTTGTTTCCGCAGCTCACTCGGTGCACACGCCTGTGGACAACCTGGTGATAACTCCGTGGATAACTCGAAGCGCCTGTGGATGAACGAGTGCCAATAAGGAAGTGTCCACAACCGGGCCGAGTTGTCCACAGCTCCATCCACAGATTTAGGCCCAGTTATCCCCAGGTTATCCACAGGCCTACCCGCAGCCTTCTCACCTGAATGGGTGACCCAGCTCGTCTTGTGGGCATAGTTGTGGGCAACCCTGTGGATAACCTGGGGATAAGTTGTGGATGGCTGTGGATAACTGTGGACAACTTCGGATCGGCCCACTTCACAGCGTTCATCCACATGTGTATCCCCAATCGGGCCCGCCTGTGGATAACTGCGGAAACAAGCACGGGCGCTTTTTTCTTCGAAAGTTCTCGAAAGGTTGACCGCGTGCCCACGGGGCGGTGTGGAGAGACGAAAAACCGCGCCCGGAGCCGTTCCGGACGCGGTACAGAGATCTTGAGCGGCCTCTGAAGCGGTCTCTGGCCGGCCTATAAGAGGCCTATAAGCGCCCAGGAGAAGAGGGGCGCCGAAGCCTTAGAACAGAGCCTGACGGAGCCTGGTGGGCTACTGGCGGGCGTGCTGCTTGATGCGGGAAGTCAGTTCCTGCACCTGGTCGTAGATCCGACGACGTTCAGCCATCTCCTTGCGGATCTTCTTGTCCGCGTGCATGACCGTGGTGTGATCCCGGCCCCCGAAGGTCTGCCCAATCCGCGGTAGTGACATGTCCGTCAGCTCGCGGCACAGATACATCGCGATCTGCCGGGCGGTGGCGAGGGCCTTCGTCTTACCCGGGCCGCACAGGTCCTCCACCGTGACGTCGAAGAACTCCGCCGTCACGCTCATGATCGCCGAAGCGCTGATCTCAGGAGCCTGTGAATCGGTGGGCATCAGATCACGGAGCACGATCTCGGCCAGACCGACGTCCACGGGCTGTTGGTTCAGCGAGGCGAACGCGGTGACCCGGATGAGCGCGCCCTCCAGCTCACGGATGTTCGCCTCGACTCGCGCGGCGATGAACTCCAGCACCTCACCGGGGACGGCGAGGCGATCCTGCGCCGCCTTCTTCCTCAGAATCGCGATCCGGGTCTCCAGCTCCGGCGGCTGGATGTCCGTGATCAGTCCCCATTCGAACCGCGTGCGTAGCCGCTCTTCCAGCGTTTCGAGCCGCTTCGGTGGGCGGTCCGACGACACGACGATCTGTTTGTTCGCGTTGTGCAGCGTGTTGAAGGTGTGGAAGAACTCCTCCTGGGTCCCTTCCTTGCCTTCGAGGAACTGGATGTCGTCGACCAAGAGGATGTCGATGTCCCGGTAGCGACGCTGGAACGCCACCTTACGGTCGTCGCGCAGGGAGTTGATGAAGTCGTTGGTGAACTCCTCCGTCGACACGTACCGGACCCGCATCCCCGGGAAGAGGCGCTGCGCATAGTGACCGACCGCATGCAGGAGGTGGGTCTTGCCCAGCCCCGATTCCCCCCACACGAACAATGGGTTGTACGCGCGGGACGGCGCCTCGGCGACGGCGACCGCCGCCGCGTGCGCGAAGCGGTTGGACGCGCCGATGACGAACGTGTCGAAGGTGTACTTCTCGTTCAGCCGAGTCTTCGACGTCTGTGGTTGGGCCGGTGCCGTGTAAGGCTGCCCCGCGATCGGTTGACCCGAGAAGGTCGGCCAGATCTCGTGGACGGCGGCCAGGGCCTCGCTCTCCTCGTCGACTTCTTCGTCGCCGTCCTCGCCCTCGGCGGAGTGCTTGGGCCGAGTGGGAAAGCTGTTCGGAGGCTGTGGCGGCCCGGTGGGTCGCGAAGGAGGATGCGTCGACGGGAGCGCCGAAGGCGGGGAGCGATGTGCCCCGGGTACGCGTGGCTCGGCGTGGTCGGACCTAGGCGGCCGGACCGCGGGAATGATGATCGTGTCTTCGCCCGAGGGCACCGGTGGACGATCGGGACGTCCACCGCCGGAAGGCACCGAACCGTAGCGTGTCGGCGAGGTCGGCGCGGATTGTGTGGACGGCGGGGACGCAGTCGTCGTGGAAGACGCCACGGCGGCGTCGGCGGGCGAGCCGGTGTTGCTCGTGAGCGGATTCAGCGGGGGTGGCGGCGCGCTTTCGGCGGAGTCGACCTTGACCGCGAGGGAAACCTCACGGCCGAGATGGCGGGACAGCGCCGAGGTGATCGGCTCCCGCAGCGCGCGTTCGATGGCTTCCTTGGCGAAGTCGCTCGGTGCGGCCAGCAAGGCGGTGCCGTCCAACAGGCCGATGGGGCGGGTCACCCGCATCCACGCGCGTTGCTGCGGCGACAGCGTTCCCTCGGAGAGCTCTGCGACAACCTGTTCCCAGACAACAGCCAGGTTCAGCTGGTGCTCAGACACGCTGCTCCGCTCCCCTCCCCTCGACCTTTCGCTCTTCGACGGCTCAGCGGAGCGTCACGGCAGGTCGGCGTGGCCACCTGCGCAGCAGGTATCCACATAGTTGTCCACAACTGTGCACCAATGTACGCCCGACCCGCGGACCCTCCATTCCGCGGGATCACGGTTTTCGCCCGGATCGAGTCTCCCACCTTCGCCGTGGCATGCCCGTGTCCTCGGCGGGTTTCCCGAGGAGGGGCACGCTAACAAGCCACGCGTGTTGCCACAAGGTGTGTGCGGCGGCAAGAGTTTCATGGGCAACGGCGTGTCGCCAGCCGTGTTGCGCGAACGGGTGACGACACGCCGTGGCGGCAGGTCGGACCCCGAAAAGACAGGGGGCGGTGTCGCAGGCCAGCAGGTCAATGCGTACCCTCGTAGGGCCTACCGCTGACAGCGGCGCCTTTCGCCCTGCCCGCCTTCGAGTGCCGGGCAGGTGGCGGGCTGCCCCGTCGCGGTGGTACCGAGATCGATCGCCGCAAGACCAGGAGAACGACTGCCGTGAGCAAGCGCACCTTCCAGCCGAATAATCGTCGACGCGCGCGGACGCATGGGTTCCGGCTGCGGATGCGGACGCGTGCAGGCCGTGCCATTCTGTCGGCCCGCCGCCGCAAGGGCCGTCGTCGGCTCTCCTCCTGATCCCGTCGCAGCCTGCGACGACGGAGGCGCGGCGTGCTACCTGCTGAGGCTCGTCTGCGGCGTAGCGAGGAGTTCCGTGCCGTCATGAGGGGCGGCGTCCGTGCCGGGCGCCGCCGTTTGGTGCTACACGTGCTCCCCGAATACGCGGAACACACCAAGGCGGGCTTCGTGGTGAGCAAGGCCGTGGGCAACTCCGTCGTGAGGCACCGGGTCCTGCGGCGGTTACGGCACCTCGTCGCGGAAAGGCTCGGAACACTCCCTGAAGGCAGCGCGTTGGTTGTTAGGGCACTACCCGCTGCCGCCACCGCGTCGAGCGAGGAACTCGGCGCGGATCTCGACGCGGCATTGCGGCGACTTCGACTGTCGCCGTCCTCCCGCGACAACACTGGACCAACGGCGTGAATGAAGATCAAGCGGCCGGCACCCACACGGTCGACCCGAAAGACACTGATGCGCCCACTCGGCCGACGCCGGTGGCGTGGGTCCTGTTGCTGCCGATCCGCTTCTACCGCAAAGCGATCTCCCCGTACCTTCCCCCGATGTGCCGGTTCTATCCGAGCTGTAGCGCCTATGCGGCCGAAGCGTTGACCCGCTTCGGGGCCGCCCGCGGCATGTATCTCGCCGCGAGACGGCTGCTGCGCTGCGGACCGTGGACCCCGCCGGGACGAGACCCGGTACCCGAGAAGTTCAGCTTCCGGTACCAAGGCCCTGGTATGTCTACCGAGGAGTAGCTCTAGTGCTCGACTTCATCTACTACCCTGTGTCGTTCATCCTCTGGGTGTGGCACAAGGTCTTCGGTTTCGTCTTCGGTGACGACAACGCCATTGCCTGGGTCCTGGGGATTGTCTTCCTGACCTTCACGGTGCGCGGACTGCTGTTCAAGCCGTTCGTGAACCAGGTGCGGTCGATGCGGAAGATGCAGGACTTCGCGCCCGAGGTCAAGAAGATCCAGAAGAAGTACGCCAATGACCGGCAGCGCCAGGCGATGGAGATGCAGCGGCTCCAGAAGGAGCACGGCGTCAACCCGCTCGGTAGCTGCCTGCCGATGCTGCTGCAGATCCCGGTCTTCATCGGTCTGAACTGGGTGCTGCGCAACTTCCGGCCCGGTGCCGAATCGAACTACTTCTTCGACGCCGACGACGTCGCCTCCTACGTCGATGCGCAGATCTTCGGGATCAACCTCGGTGACGCGATCAACCACCTGGGTCTCGCCGGTGGTGGTGGAGACGGCGGCTGGAACTGGGACGTCGCTCCGCTGGCCGTGCCGCTGATGATCGTGGCCGGTATCGCCACACACCTGACCGCGCGTCACTCGGTGGCTCGGCAGAACCCCGCTGCGGCGACACAGCAGACCGCGGTGATGAACAAGCTGACGCTGTACATCTTCCCCGCGGGTGTGGTGGTCTTCGGTGCCTTCTTCCCCATCGGTCTGTTGATCTACTGGCTCGCGAACAACATCTGGACGCTGGGGCAGCAGCGCATCGTCTACACGAAGATCGACAAGGAAGAGGAAGCCAAGAGGCAGGCTGCCAAGGAAAAGCGCGACAACCTCGCGCCGAGGCCCGGCCAGAAGCCTCAGGTCGGCCAGAAGCCCAAGCCGGGACAGAAGCCCGCGCAGAAGTCGGCCCAGAAGCAGCAGAACCAGAGCCACAACACCAAGAACGGTAAGTCCCCGAAGAGCGGCGGCAGCAGCGTCCGGGGCGGTGCCTGGGCGAAGAACGGCGGGAACCGACCCGCGAACCAGGGCAAGAAGACGCAGGGGCGCAAGCGGCGCTGACCCGGGGCGGGAAGGAGAGACGACATGTCTGACACGGCCGAGGTGATTGGTGCGGGAGGAGACGAAACCGCGCCCGCGGTGAACGACATCGACGACAACGAGGACCTGTTGGTCCGTGAGGGCGACATCGCCGGCGATTACCTGGAACGCCTGCTCGACATCCTCGATTACGACGGGGACATCGACCTCGACGTGGAGGCGGGTCGTGCGGTCGTGAGTATCGACGGCGGTGACGATCTCGACAAGTTGGTCGGCCCCCGGGGAACGGTGCTCGAAGCGTTGCAGGAACTGACCAGGTTGGCGGTCCAGCAGGAGACCGGCACTCGGAGCAGACTGATGCTCGACATCGCCGGCTGGCGTGCGGCTCGCCGAGAGCAGCTGCGGGAGCTCGGGCGCTCCACCGCCGAGTCGGTGCGTGACTCCGGCGAGAGGATCAGACTGCAGCCGATGAGCCCCTTCGAGCGCAAGATCGTTCATGACGCGGTCGCGACCGTGGACGGCGTGACGAGCGAGAGTGAAGGGGAAGAGCCGAAGCGGCGTGTCGTGGTGAAGCCCGAGTAGCTGTATCGACCCCTGGATCCTGGAGAGCGGCCCGTCGGACTCCCCGACGGGCCGTTTTGTGTTTCACGTGAAACACAGGGCTGTCCACGCAAGCGACTTTCGGGGATCGGGGACAATCACCTCGGCCCGTGTTTCACGTGAAACGGCCGACCGGAGAAGTGTCATTGGAGGCGGAAGGCGTGGATTCCACGATCCCGACGACGGCGCGTCTTGTGTTCGGGGAACGCGCTCCGATCGCCGGGGAGTTTGTCGGACTGCTGGCATCGCACGGTGTCGAGCGAGGGCTCATCGGCCCGCGGGAAGTGGATCGCCTGTGGGATCGTCACGTGCTGAACTCGGCGGTTGTCAACGAGCTGATTCCCGTGGGCGCCCGAGTCATCGATGTGGGATCCGGAGCCGGATTTCCCGGAGTGCCTCTCGCCATCGCTCGCCCGGATCTGGATATTGTTCTCCTCGAACCCATGGCCCGCCGGGTCGAGTGGTTGACCGAGGTCGCCGAAGCGCTTGACCTTCCTGTGACGGTCGAACGCGGGCGTGCTGAGGAGAAGGTAGTGCAACGTCGGATCGCTGCTGCGGATGTCGTGACCGCCAGAGCGGTCGCTCCGTTGGCTCGGTTGTCCGAGTGGTGTTTGCCGCTGGCCCGTTCCTCGGGAGTGCTCCTTGCGTTGAAGGGGCAGACGGCGGCCGACGAGATCGAGCGGGATCGGGCGGCCATCAGCAAGGTCGGCGGCGGCGAGCCTGAGATCGTGCGGTGCGGTGAGGGAGTCGTAGACCCGCCGGCCACCGTGGTGACTATCGAACGGGTGGAGTCGGGGCCACCCGGAGTTGCGCGGAAACGCGGACGGAAGAAGCACTGAGAGGATTGGCTCAGGAATGAAGAGCAATACGGAGCGGCGGACGTTCCACGTGAAACAGAGCGGCGTCTCGGCGGTGCGGGGTGATGTCCGGTGAGCACTTCTTCCGAGACCAGCCTGCCTGGCACGCCGATCGCCGAGGAAGCAGTCCGTGCCGCCCGAGTCCTCCACCCCGACGAGGGCTTCATGCCGCGCCCCGCTTACCGGCGTGTGCTCACCGTGGCGAACCAGAAAGGCGGCGTCGGGAAGACGACGAGCACCGTCAACCTCGCCGCGGGATTAGCTCTCCATGGGGTCCGCACATTGGTGATCGACCTCGACCCGCAGGGGAACGCGAGTACGGCGCTCGACGTGGACCGGCGTTCGGGCACACCGTCCGTCTACGAACTGCTGCTCGGTGAAGTGTCGTTGGTCGATGCGGCGCAGACCAGTAGCCAGTCGGAGAACCTGCTCTGTGTCCCGGCGACCATCGACCTGGCGGGCGCGGAGATCGAGCTCGTCTCCATGGCTCAACGGGAGGCGCGCCTCAAGGAGGCGCTGACGAGGGAAGCGCTCGACTCCCTCGATGTCGACTACGTGTTCATCGACTGTCCGCCTTCGCTCGGCCTGCTCACCGTGAACGCGCTCGTGGCCGCGTACGAGGTGTTGATCCCCATCCAGTGCGAGTACTACGCGCTGGAAGGTCTGGGGCAGTTGCTGAACAACATCGAGCTTGTGCAGCGACATCTGAATCAGTCACTCAGTGTCTCCACGATCCTGCTGACGATGTACGACGGCAGGACCAAGCTCGCCGACCAGGTGACGCAGGAGGTGCGGCGTCACTTCGGTGATGTCGTGTTGCGAACAGTCATTCCACGGAGTGTGAAGGTGTCGGAGGCGCCGGGGTACAGCCAGACGGTGCTGGCTTACGACCCGGGTTCACGTGGAGCCATGAGTTATCTGGATGCGGCACGTGAGATCGCCGAGCGTGGTTCGAATAGGGAGCGACGACAATGAGCGAGCGCAGAGGGGGGCTCGGCCGGGGTCTGGCCGCGTTGATCCCCACCGGCCCGGTCGATCCGGAGAACGGTCGTGGCGCGGAGCCGGCGAACGGTGCGGCGGCCGCGAGGAACACCGCGGGATCGTTCGCGGCGAGTGGTTCTGCCGGCGAGCATGGCGGTGAAGTCGGCGGAGCCGTTTACCGTGAGATCCCGGTCGGGTCCGTCAAGCCGAACCCCAAACAGCCGCGGCAGGTGTTCGACCAGGAGGCGCTGGCGGAGCTGGAGCACTCCATCCGCGAGTTCGGCCTCATGCAGCCCATCGTCGTCCGTCGGCTGTCGGCAGACGAGTACGAGCTCGTCATGGGCGAGCGTCGGTTGCGTGCTGCTCAACAGGCGGGGCTGGAGAACATCCCGGCGATCGTGCGTAGCACGGCCGACGACGCGATGTTGCGGGACGCTCTGCTGGAGAACATCCATCGGGTTCAGCTCAACCCGTTGGAGGAGGCTGCGGCTTACCAGCAATTGCTCGACGAGTTCGGGGTGACGCACGAGGAGCTGGCTTCCCGCATCGGCCGGAGCCGCCCGGTGATCACCAACACGATTCGGCTGCTGCGGTTGCCGCTCCCGGTTCAGCGGCGTGTGGCGGCCGGAGTGTTGTCGGCGGGACATGCTCGCGCTCTTCTGTCACTCGATGACGCCGATCGGCAGGAGGAGCTCGCCGGGCGCATCGTGGCGGAGGGGCTGTCCGTGCGCGCGACCGAGGAAGCGGTCACGCTCGCCAAGAGCGAGTCCAAGCCGAAGCAGAGGAAGGCCGCCCGCAAGCCGATGCAGGCGCCGGGCGTCGAGGCTCTCGCCGAGCGTTTGTCGGATGCCTTCGACACCCGTGTGAAGGTGGATGTCGGTCAGCGGAAGGGCCGCATCGTGGTCGAGTTCGGTTCGATGGAGGATTTGGAGCGCATCGTCGCGCTCATGACACCGAATCGGCCGAATCAGACAAAATAGACATCCAAAGTGGATGGCCGATGACACCGGGGCATTTCGTCACGGTGACGATCTGAAAGATCGGTCGTGGTGGGCTTCCACCGCGACCGATCAACTGCCCCGGCGAACCGCGCGCTGCACCAGATCGGTGAACACTGCGCCGAGCGAGGTGCCCGCAGCCTCCAACGCCATCGGCACCGTGGACGTCTCGGTGAGTCCCGGCGAGGAATTGACCTCCAGGAAATACACGGTGCCATCAGAGGCGACGACCGCGTCGGTACGTGAGATGTCGCGCAGGCCCAGCAGCGTGTGAGCACCCACCGCGAGATCACTCACCGCCTTGGCCACTTCCTCCGACAACCGAGCCGGCGCGAAGAAATCGGTGAGTCCAGCGGTGTAACGCGCTGTGTAGTCGTAGACGCCGCCTTCCGGGACGATTTCCACCGCGGGCAGCGCCTCCGGACCGTCTTCGCGCTCGATCACGGTCACCGCCACCTCGACGCCGTCCACGAATCGTTCGGCGAGCACCGTATCGCCGTACGCGAAGCAACCAACCATCGCGGCGGGAAGATCCGCCGCGTCCCGAACCACCTGGGCGCCGAGCGCCGAGCCACCCTGGTCGGGTTTGAGGATCAGAGGAAGACCCAGGCGCTCGACCATCGCGTCGAGCACCGGCTGTGCACCCAGCTCCCGGAACGTGCTGTGTGGCAGCGACACCCAATCAGGCGTGGAAAAGCCCGCTTCGGCGATCAGTGCCTTGGCGATCGGCTTGTCCCACGCCCGGCGGCAGCCACGTGAACTCGTGCCGACGAACGGCACCCCCGACATCTCCAGTACGGTCTGGATCGAGCCGTTCTCGCCTTCTCCTCCGTGCAACGCGACGACGGCGGCGTCCGGTTTCTCGGTCTTCAACCGGTCGAGCAGCCCCGCGTCGGTGTCCCATTCCTGCACCGTGAGGCCCTGGTCGCGCAACGCCACGGAGAGTCGACGGCCCGATCGCAGCGAGACATCCCGCTCGTGGGACAGACCACCTGCGAGAACAGCGACAGTACCTTCGGCCAACGCGGGCTCCTCACCGGTTATGGGACGTGCTTTTGCGAAGAAACGAGTAAAGGGTGGGTTCGTGACTCACGCGGTGTCGGGGCCGGGGAACTGGGGTCCGGACACCGCGCGGCTGGTGACGCTACCGAAGGTGCGCATGAGCTCCATCTCGGATTCCAGCACACCGGCGAGTCGGCGAACACCCTCGCGAATGCGTTCGGGTGTGGGATAGCAGTAGGACAACCGCATCTGGCGGCTGCCCAGGCCGTCGGCGTAGAAGCCGGTGCCGGAGGCGTACGCGACCCGTGCCGTCACGGCCCGGGGCAGCATGGCCTTGGTGTCGACGCCCTCGGGGACGGTGACCCACACGTAGAAACCACCTTCAGGCTGCGTCCACGTGCATCCCGCCGGCAGGTGCTGCTCCAACGCCGACAGCATGGCGTCGCGCCGTTCCCGGTAGTTCTCCCGGAAGGTCTTGATCTGGCCCTTCCAGTCGTGGGTGGCGAGGTACTTCGACACGACCAACTGGTTCAACGTCGGTGGGCACAGCGTCGCGGACTCGGCGGCCAGCACGAGCTTCTCTCGCACCGCGTGCGGCGCGAGCACCCATCCGACGCGCAGGCCGGAGGCGAACGTCTTGGAGAACGACCCCAGGTACACGACGTTGTCCGGGTCCAGGGAACGCAGCGATGGGTAGGTCTGCCCGTCGAAGCCGAGCAGGCCGTACGGGTTGTCCTCGATGATGAGCACGTCGTTCTCGGCGCAGATCTCCACGATCTCGGCCCGACGTTCCACGGACAGCGTCACGCCCGCGGGGTTGTGGAAGTTCGGGATGGTGTAGAGGCACTTGACCCGTTTGCCCTGCTGGTTGGCCTGGGCGAGTGCCTCACGCAACGCCTCGGGCACCAGGCCGTCGTCGTCCATGGTGACGTGTACCACCTGTGCCTGGTAGGCGGCGAAGGAACCGAGCGCGCCGACGTACGACGGGCCTTCCGCGATGACGACATCGCCGGGGTCGCAGAACAGACGCGTCACCATGTCCAGCCCCATCTGGGAGCCGACGGTGACGACGATGTCGTCAGGGTGCGCGGTGATGCCTTCCATGGCCATCACCTCGCAGATCTGCTCCCGCAGCGCGGGCACCCCCTGGGCAGAGCCGTACTGGAGAGCGACGAGTCCGTCCTCGGCGACGAGCTCCGCCATCTGCGCCGACAGCGAGTCCAACGGCAGGGCCGCGAGGTTCGGCATACCACCGGCCAACGACACGACCTCGGGGCGGCTCGCTACCGCGAACAACGCTCGGATCTCCGATGCCGTCATGCCTGCGGTGCGGGCGGCATAACGGTCGATGTGGGGGTCGAGTTTCTGCCGACCCGGCTCGGAACCCGGCCGATGCTGCGCCGGTTGCGGAGATTGCGAGGAAGTCATCACACACTTCGCTTCCGCTTCACCAAGGAAGCACGTTGTTCGTCGTCGGTTTTTCTGCGCTGAAGGTGTGACCTGAGTGTAGCTTCAGTCCCTCGGTGATCTGGGGGCTTGGCGGGGCTTCTCACAGCCCCATATGCTCATGCGGGGCTTTCGGCGGTCTACGTTGCCATACGCGCCGGTTTGTCCGCAGGCGAGATTCTTCGTTAGGGGAGGTTCGGTGTCACGACGCGTGGTGGGCGTCACGCTGGACAACCTGGAGCAGCTCCCCTTGAGCTGCCGCCGGTGCGTTTACTGGGAAGTTGCTCCACACCTGAAGGAACAGGCGGAGCAGTTCGGCGAGACCGAACTGGAGAAGGAAGCCTGGGTGTCCTCGGTGCTGTTGGAGTGGGGCTCGTGCGGTCGCCTCGTCTACAGCGGCGATGTTCTGGTGGGGTTCGCGCTCTACGCGCCACCGAACGCCGTGCCGAGAGCAGGAGCGTTTCCCACCTCGCCGCCCAGTGCGGACGCGGTGTTGCTGACGTCGTTCTACGTGTTGCCGGAATTCCGGGGCAGCGGGCTCGGCCGTGCCTTGGTGCAGGCCGTGGTCGCCGATCTCACGGGTCGTGGTGTGCAGGCTGTCGAGGCGTTCGGGGACGAGCAGCCGGAAACCGAGGACGACGAGCACATCTGTGTCGTGCCCGCGGCGTTTTTGCGCAGCGTGGGGTTCAAGACGGTGCGGCCGCACCACCGGTGGCCACGGTTGCGGCTGGAACTGCGTTCGGGAATCTCGTGGAAGGCCGACGTCGAGGTAGCGTTGGAGAAACTTCTGGGACAAGTCAGCGTGACGACGGCCGAGTCGAGCATCGTGCAGGCGTAGCGGCCGTCACAAACCAAGGCCACAACGACAAAGTTATCCACAGGTCTGTGGATAACTTGGCGGAGTTATCCACAGACCTGTGCACAAGTCGCTGAGATATCCACAGTTTTCCCCGCTCGTGGGTGGATAACTGCTCCTATTACTCCGTTGTGAGGAGTTCGTGCGCCAGAACGTCGGCGAAGGTGAACGTACCCGTCGGCTGGTCGTTCTCGCCGAGCAGGTACAGACGTTTGACCGCGATGAGGATGCCCTCGGCCACCACGTCACGGAACGCCGGGTCGGACAACCTCCGGCGGTCCTCCTCGTTGGTGAGGTAACCGATCTCCACCCGAACCGCGGGGCACCGAGTTCGCGTGAAGATGTCCCACGTCTTCGGATGAGTACGGCAGTCGAGCATGCCCGTTCGGGCGGCGAGCTCGCGCTGGATGTATCCGGCCAACAGCTCACCCACCGTGGAGGTGGTGCCGTTACCCGTACCGAAGTGGAAACTGGCCACCCCCTGCGCGTGTGGAGAGCGGTTGCCGTCACAGTGCAGCGACAAAAACAGGTCCGCACCGGCGTCGTTGGCGAACTGAGCCCGCTGCAGCTCCGAGGGGCTGTGGTCCGGTCCGCGCGAGATCAGCGCTTCCATGCCGGTGGCCTTCATCCGGCCCTCCAGCCTGCGCGTCAGATCCCAGGCGATGTCCGACTCGTTCACTCCGGCCACCGACACGCCGAGGTCGGGACCACCGTGACCGGGGTCGATGACGATACGTTTACCCCGAAGCCTCGGACCCGACCTGCGCAGATGCTCCTGTTCCCGTAGGAACACCGGCCGGCCACCACGCGCGCGCGGCGACAATTGCCGCAACGCCCGCACGGTCGCCGGACCACAGATGCCGTCCACCACCAGCCCGTAGTCGCGCTGAAAGTTCTTCAACGCCCGCTCGGTCTGTGGGCCGAAACCACCGTCCGGCCTCCCTGCGTCGTATCCGAGTTCGGTCAGCCGCTCCTGCAACGCGAACACGTCGTCACCGTGCACGGGCGACGAGATGGAATACGCCAACGGCCTGCTACCGAGGTGATAGGTCGAGCCCCGCAGCGCCCGGTAGGTGGCTGGTCCGACCACCCCATCGGTAATCAACCCGCGCTGCTGCTGGAAGGCACGGACCGCGTGTTCGACCTCCAGGTCGAAGAACGATCCGTGTCCATTGGCCTCCTCCTTGGGAGGAAGAAGATCCAGAGCCGAGAGCATGGACCTGATCTCGGCGACTTCCGGTCCGGTGTCGCCGCGGCGGAGTACCCGCATGCACTCCTCGCTATTCCTTGGGCACCTAGTGCGCTGCTCGTGGGTATGGGAACTCTTCGTCGGCCGGGGGCCTGCAACCTCTATTGTGCCGTGCCGACGGAACGTGAGGACGGAGGGCTCGTCCGCTTCGTCACCTACCCGGATGGCCTAACGAAAAGAAACCCGAGACGCGCCACGAATGTTGCGCATCCCGGGTCTTTTCTTCGGCTTTTGGATCTCGCCTCGGTCTTACTGCAGCACGTCGGCGAGGTCGTTCAGCAAAGCGGCCTTCGGCTTGGCGCCGACGATCTGCTTCACCGGCTTGCCCTCCTGGAACAGGATCATGGTCGGGATCGACATGACCTGGTAGTCCCTGGCCGTGTTGGGGTTGGCGTCGGTGTCGAGCTTCGCGATCCGCAGCTTGTCCCCGTGTTCGGCGGCGATCTCCTCCAGCACGGGCGCGACCATCCTGCACGGCCCGCACCACGTTGCCCAGAAGTCGACGAGAACCGGCTTGTCGTGCGCCAGCACCTCGTCGGCGAAGTTGGAGTCGGTCACCTCAACGGTGTTCGTCATCTTCTCTCCTGATAGTGGTTCGACCGGGTAGTCAGTTGGCGCGAGCGGCGTACCCGCCGCCCACGAGTTCGGAGCTCTCGCTCGCCTCCGCGACAGCGGCGTTCTCGGCGAGCCAGCGTTCCGCGTCGATCGCGGCGGAGCAGCCCGAACCCGCCGCCGTGATCGCCTGGCGGTAGGTACGGTCCACCAGGTCGCCCGCGGCGAAGACACCGTCGAGGTTCGTGTGGGAGCCGCGGCCCCTGGTCAGCACGTAACCGTCGTCGTCGGTGTCGACCTGTCCACGCACGAGTTCGCTGCGTGGGTCGTGACCGATGGCCAGGAAGAAACCCGTGACGTCCAGCGTGGACTCCTCGCCCGTCACGGTGTCACGCAGCTTGAGCCCGCTCACCTTGTCGTCACCGAGCACCTCGACGACCTCGGAGTTCAACTTCCACTTGATCTTCTCGTTGGCGCGGGCTCGCTCCAACATGATCTTCGAGGCACGGAACTCGTCACGTCGGTGGATGATGGTGACGCTGCGCGCGAACTTCGTGAGGAAGGTCGCTTCCTCCATCGCCGAGTCACCACCACCGACGACGGCGATGTCCTGGTCGCGGAAGAAGAACCCGTCGCAGGTGGCGCACGACGACACACCACGGCCCATCAGCTTCTGCTCACCGGGAACATGCAGGTGACGGGCCGCGGCCCCCATCGCGAGGACCACGGCGTGAGCTGCGTAGCGCTTGCCGTGAGCCGTGACGTACTTGACCGGGCCGGTCAGCTCCAGCTCCTCGACGTCCTCCTGCCGCAGGTCCGCGCCGAAGACCTTGGCCTGCTCCCTCATCTCCTGCATGAGATCCGGGCCCTGGATGCCGGATCGGAAGCCGGGGTAGTTCTCCACTTCGGTGGTGGTCATCAACGCACCCCCGAACTGTGTGCCCTCGAACACCAGTGGTTCGAGCTGGGCTCGCGCGGCGTAGATCGCCGCCGTGTACCCCGCGGGTCCGGACCCCACGATGATGAGGTTTCGAATGTCTTCGCTCACCTGCGCCCTCCGCTTCGACAACGCTGCTCACCCTGGTCAACAGCATCGTAGGCGTGACTGTTCCCGGCGGCGTTTCAGAAGAAGAACACACGTGAGATTCAGCTCTGCCCGCCGACGGTCTCGTCCATCAGCAGGCCCGGGTTGTCGGGGCCACAGCCCGGGGCGAGCGCCAACATCCGCAGTTCACTCAGCTTTCCCGTGGTGAGCAGCACCAGCACGGCTTCCTGACCGTCGATGGTGACGGGTCGAAAACCCACCGGTTTCACGGCGGGATCGATGCCGTTCGCGGCGAGACACGCGTCGAGACGCTGCTCGTCCTTCAACGGACCGTAGTCACGGACATTGCTGACCTCACCGATCGCGGCGCCGAGGTCGGAGCTGTTCACAGCCAATGGAGGCGTTCCACCGGCTTGGGAGGACTGAGGAACCGCCGGTTCGGCCAGCTCAGGAGTGTCTGAGGTGCTCGACATGTTCGGTACGACCACGACTGCGGCTGCGATCACGACGGCCGCCGCGGTCAACAGCCCCAGGCCCCAGCCGAGGCGCTTGTTACGCCTGGCGCGGGCCGCGTCGAGGCTCACGACGTTCGAGCCCTGTGACGCCTCCTGTCGCGGTGGTGCCGGTTGAGCTGGAGGAGGGGATGCCTGCTGCAGGGCCCGCCGTTGCTGTTCCAACGCGGCGTCGATCCGATCGGCCACTTCGGCCGGCATGGGCTCGGCGTCCAGCGCGGCGAATCCGGAGAGGTCGGCCTTGGTCGATTCCAACGCCTCGATGATCGCCCGAGCCTCGGGGTCGGCGTTCACCCGCGGCCACAGCTCGGCCGATTCCTGCTCGTCCAACACCCCGGCGTGTAGGTCGGCGAGCACGTCGACAGACCATGGAGGGCCGACGGCCTCGCCATGCCCCCTGCGTTCGTCCGTCATCGTCCCTCCCCGCGTTTGCTTTCGTGAGTTGGGACGTCACTTTCGATGCTGGGGTTCCGCAGATAACCAAGAAGTTTCGCGAGCTTGGCTCGCCCGCGCGCGCACCGACTCTTCACAGTTCCTTCCGCGATGCCCAGTAGTTGTGCCGTCTCGGCGACGGAGTACCCCTCCACGTCGACCAACACGATCGGTACCCGTTGTTCTTCCGGTAACTGCTGGAGCGCCTGTTTGATGACCAACCGGGTTTCCCGCTCCGCCATCGAATCGCGAGGTACCGCGGGCTCCTGGTGCGAGGTGTCGGCCAACGGCACCGTCGGCCGGCTCTGCCTACGTCGTACCCGATCGAGACAGGCGTTGACGACGATCCGGTGCAACCACGTCGTCACCTGTGATTCGGCACGAAAATTGGAGGCGGCGCGGAAGGCGGAGATGAACGCGTCCTGCAGCGCGTCGGCCGCCTCCTCGGGGTCACGGACCGTACGCAGGGCTACGGCCCACATCCGGTCCCGATGTCGTCGGACGAGCTCGTTGAACGCATGAGGATCTCCGGCCGCGTGGGCGGCTATGAGATCAGCATCCGTGGGCGCTGCTGCGGTCACTCGGCAGAGCGTACTAAGCCTGTGACGTGCTGTTCGCCGGACCTCATTGCCCGGCCGTCAACGAGCCGGTGTCATTCCGAAGGAAGAAACGATACTTCCGCAAGCTGCGACTGGAGTTGGGGTGCCTCGCCCGACAACGCCGTGATCCACACGAGGACGTACTGGGCGGAGGTCGGTTCGCCGAGCGTCAGTTCCGTGCGTTGGCCCTCCAACGTGCCCGATGCCACGGTCCGAGTCTCCGACAGCACGGGCTGAGCCGAATCGGCCACCCGGATCTCGACCTCGGTGCCGGGGCTGTCGGCGACGATGTCCACTTGAGCGAGGTCGATCGGCTCGTCGAAGGCCGCGATCAGCCCGACACCGGATTTGAACGCCGGGAACTGCTGCTGGTACTGGTCGGTCCGCCAGGTGGTCGATTCGTCGCCGTCCACGGCGTTGGGGGCCTCGGCCACACTGTCCCCCTCGCCCTCAGGGTTGTAGACGGTGACCTCCGAGGGCGAGACGGCGGCGCCGACCGAGCCGCCCTCGCCCGAGTCGTCGGCTTGCGGCTGTTCCGCTTGCTGTTGCTGGCTCGTCTCCTCGGCGAGGTTCACCGCGGGACCCGAGGGGGCGTCGTCCTGGAAGAAGCTGATGGCCATCATGCCCACCCAGGCGAGTACCGCCACGGCCGCGATCACGAGCGCGCTCACGCCGAGCGCGAGTCTGCGTCGCCGCCGAGCGTCCTTGACCGGTTTCTTGGTGGTCCACACCGTGCCGTCGGGATCGACGTTCTCGGCGGGCTTGCGCTTGCGTTCCTCCGCCTCGGCGACGTTGCCGAGCATGCGCACGATGGCGGAGCTGGTGCGAATACCCCCGTGCTCGCCGTCGGAGACGATGCGTACGGCGAGTTTCGACAGCTCGCGCGGTACCGCGGGTTCCAACTCGTGCGGCGGAACGAGTTCGCCGGTCGGGGTTCGGGGAGCCGTGCGCAGCGCCGGCGGACCGCCGGGCAGTGCCCACCGCCCGGTGAGCAGCAGGTACAGCACCCCTCCGAGGGCCTTGACGTCGTCGCGCAGCGTGGCGTTCGGCAGCGGACCGGGAAACGCGAGACGCAACCTGCCGTCCGGAGTGACCCGCAACCGTTGCGGGTGGTCGAGACCGAGCACGAGCCCGGACTGATGAGCACGCTCCACGGGCTCGGCCAGCGCCTGGACCATCCGGGCCGCGGCGCTGGGGGCGATGCGCTTCTCGTTGATGAGGTCGATGAGGTCGCTGCCCTTGGTCCACTCAGACACGACGATGCCGAGCAGCCCCTCGCTGGAACTGATGCCGTTGCCGAGCGTCAGGACGTCCAGCACCTTGGCGACACTGGGGTGGGTGAACTTGGCCGCGTGTGCCGCCCGCTCAAGGGTCCTTCTGCCTTGGCGCGCGGCCTCCACGTCGGCTGGATCACCGACGAGTATGGTCAGGGCGACGTCTCTGCGAAGCTGTCCGTCACGAGCCCGCCACAGGTGAGCACCACCACGCTCATCGATACCGAACTGCGCGAGCAGCCGGTAGCGGCCGTCGCCGACGACTCCGCCGGGTGCCAGCGATCCACCGTGTGTACGGGTGCCCACTCGGCCGCCCTCCCCCTGCGATTCGCCTCACCAGTGTCAGGAACGAGGGTACGTGAACCGAGGCGTCGGCCGTGGGCATCCGTGCCGAGTGGGTTAGCCGCGTCGGAGCAAACCAGCTAATCGGCGGGTTACGGGCGCGAGCTCGTCCACCTTCAGAGCGATCAGCACCCCGAACGCTACCGCGATACCGACGATGCCCTGACAGACCAGGGTCACCCATGCCTTGCCGATGTCGCCGAGGAAGTCCGGGATCACCATGCCCACCAGCGCGGCCGCCAGGGCGCCGAGGCCGCTCGCCACCACGGTGAACAGGATCACGCCCAGCACGCGCTTGCTACGCAGGTTGCCGAGCTTCACCCACAACCACACCTGCCCCATGACAGCGCCCACCACGAAGACCAGCGAGTTCACCAGCATCACGCCGAGTACCACGTGGGTCGGGTGCAAAAGGGCCGAGGCGAGGTACAACAGCGGGATCTTGACCGCCGTCATCACGCACATGATCAGTGTCGGCGTGCGCGAGTCCTTCATCGCGTAGAACACGCGCATCTGGAGCATCACCAGCGCGTACGGCACCAGTCCGAACGTCGACACGGCCAGAGCCTGACCCAGCCGCTCGGCGTCCTCGACCGATCCCTTGCCGAGCGCGAACAGGGCCACACCGATGGATGGCCCCGCCACCGCCATCACGGCGGAGACCGGCATCAGCATGATCGTGGTGATACGCGACCCGTACGACAGGTCGCCGACGAGTTTGCGGTGATCGCCGTCGGCCGCGGCCCTGCTCATCTTGGGCATCAACGCGGTCAACAACGAGACCCCGATGACACCGTAGGGCAGCTGGAACAGCAGCCACGCGTTCGAATAGATCGAGGGCCCACCGGCCGCGCCGCCCGTGAGGACGCGGGTGTTCACCACCATGCCGATCTGGCTGACGGCGACATAGCCGAGAATCCACGCGGCGAGCCCGCCGAACTCCTTGAGCCGTTCGTCGATGCCAAAGCGCCACTTGAACTTGAAGCCCGAGCGGCGCAGAGCGGGTACGAGGAACATCGCCTGTGCCACCATCGCCGTGAGCACACCGAGGCCCAACACGAGAACCTGCGGGTCGGTCATGCGGGTCGGCACGATGGTCGGATCGCCGGGCACCAGGGCGAAAGCGGCGATCGTGGCGAAGATGACCAGGTTGTTGATGACCGGCGCCCACTGCGCGGGACCGAATATCTGCTTGGCGTTGAGGATGGCCGACAGCACGGCGAACAACCCGTAGAACAGCAGGCCGGGTAGCAGCAGATAGGCGAACCACGTGGCCAACTGCGGGTTCGCGTCCCCACTGTCGTCCATCAACAGACCGGTGAGCCACGGTGCGCACGCCGTGGAGACCATCGTGCCGATGCCGAGCACGGTGATGGCGAGGGTGAGCAGTCTTTGGGTGTAGGCCTCACCCCCGTCCTCGTCGTCCTGCGACCGCACCAGCAAAGGCACGACCACACTCGTGAGCACGCCGCCGAGCAACAGCTCGTTGATGATCAACGGCAGTGTGTTGGCGACGGTGAAGGAGTCGTAGAGCACGCCGAGCGTGGCGACCCACGCGAGCATGACCTTCCACGCGAAACCGGTGATGCGGCTGGTCAGTGTGGCGATGGCCATGCGACCGCTGGCCTTGGCCAGAGACGGACCCTTCTTCTGCTCTCCCTTCGGCGGGTCGAGCTGGACCTCCGGCAGCCGCTCCCCGATCGGCTCGGCGGAGATCCGCGGCATCATCCGCGTCGCGAGCTCGTCGTAAGGGCGCAGCACGTCCGGATCGGCCGCGGGCCAGCGCACACCCGGCGGAACGCCCTGTTCCCGCGGGATGAAGATCGTGCGTTCGACGTCTCTTGGCGGCACCGGCCTGCGACGCTGCGCCTCCTGCCGCCACGGCCTCACGGGCTGACGACGTGGCTGCGGAGCTCGGCCACGACGCGGTGCGACGGGACCGGAAGCCGGGGGCGGCCCGGGAGGCCCGGAAGGCGGCCCCGCGGGCCCGTCCTGGGGTCCGTGTCCCGGCGGTGGGGGCGGTGTATGCGGACCGGGCGGGGACTGTGTGCTCGCCGGGCTCGCCGGAGTCGGCGATGGCGGGCTCGGCACACGTTGCGGAGGAGCTCCGTGCGGCGCACGCCCGACCGGGAAGCCTCGGCGGGGTGACTGAGGTGCCTGGGACGGCGGGGGCGGTGTATGCGGACCGGTGGAAGGCCCGCCCTGAGGCACGTGCGGGGGTGGTGAGGGCATCTGCCGGGTACGCGGCGGTGGCTGAGGTGCCCTGCCCGGGGCCGGAGGCCCCTCCCGACGTTCGGGTGGTTGCCGCCGGGGCGCCTGGTCATGCGGTGCCTGGTCGCGCGGTGCCTGGTTCCGGGGCGCTTGCGGCGCAGGCCCGGGTCGCCGAGGAGGCACGCGCTCCGAACGCGCGGGTCCACTCCCGCGTTCGGGCGGCTTGCCCGACTGCTCGTCCAACACGTGCCCTATCCGTCGATGGTCCGCTTTGTCGATTCAGGGTAGTCGGATTCGCGGCCTGAGCTCAGCCGCGTTCCTCCCCCTGGGTCTTGATTCGACGGTATATCCGCCGTCCGGACAGCAGCACCAGGGCGGCGCCTGCCGTGGCGGTGAGCACGACCGTGACCACACCGAACTCGCTGGAGGTCAGCTCCATCCGGGAGGTCTGGCCCAGCCTCGTCCCACCGGGTGTGCTCAGGGACACGTTCACTATGAAACGACCCGCCCGCAGGGTCTCGGCCGGGATGAGCTGGCTCACCCTGCTGTTGGCCGCCAGGAGGGTGTCCGCGATCTCGGACGGTCGCAATCCCGGACTGTTGTCGAGTTTGACGCGGACCGTCACCTCGACGGGCAGGTCGTTGCTCAAGGTCAGCGGAAGCGGGCTCGCCGCCGAAGCCAGCGAGACCGGCTGGGACGGCGTGCTGACGGTGACCTTGCCGCTCAGCTGCCGCACCTGTCGTTGGGCGACCTCGGCGGCGGCCCGGTGCTCACCGGCGTCGCGCCAGGACCTGGAGGTGGCCCGGATCACGGCGTTGTGCAGCGGCTGGATCAGGCTGACGGGTTCAACCTGTCGGGTGGGGTCCACCGACATGGCGCTTTGCAGGTCGGCGGCGGTGGACTCGACCTCCGCCAACTCCTCCAGCACCTCGTCCGGTAACGACGTGCCCCCGGGCCTCGACCCCTGCGGCATCCCGGCGGGATCGGTGCTGCTCTGCGCTCCGGTGTCCACGGCCGAATCGAGGACATCGCCCAGCGGGATCGGATTGACCAGATCCGCCTGCTGCAGCCGACCGAGTGAGTCGACCATGCTCATGAGCTCGGAATGGGTGACGTTCCAGTCGTGCGGCGGTGCCATGAGGACCGGGCGCTCGGTCGTCTCGCCGCCGAGACCCGCTCGGAAGGCTACGGCCGCGACGGCGTTCTGGGTCGCGACCTCGGGCTGTTCCGTCGCGCGCGCGGAGCCGGAACCGCGGGCGGAGGCGTGTCCGAAACCGGCCCGGACCAGTGGGTCGTACGCCACCAGCCGCGTCCCTTGGCCGTCTGTGCTCGTGGGAGCGGTGATCACAGTGGTGACACCGGCACCGGCAGCCTTCTGCAGCGCGGACGGACTCAGTGCCCCTCCCGGCCACAACACTCCGGGCCTGGGCGCGATGTTCAGTAGGTGCAGGATCGTGGCGTCGTTGGTGACGGCCTCACCCACAAGATCGATCTCGGAGGGGACCTGCGCCAACGTACCCAGATCGGCGCCCGCGTAGGGCAGCTCGACGACGCAGTGGTTGGCGACGAGCGCCCGCAGGTCGGCGAGCCAACGTTCGGCGTCCTCGCGGCCCTTGCCCTCGACGACCCCGGAGTCGGTGCGGACGCGGTAGCCCTTGCTCATCGCGTTCACCGTTTCCAACAGGTCGGGATCGACCGCGAAGCACAACGAACCGAACAACGCCGCGTTACCGCGCTGGCTCTCGGCCGCGTCGACCAGCGAGTGCAGCCGTCCGCCGGAAGCGAGCTCACCCGCCAGTTCGTCGTCGGACAGCACCACTCCGCCGTCGTGCGACGCCGACACCACCTTGGGCTCGCGCGCCGCCAGAGGCCACAACACCGACACGGCGGTGGGAGCGCCGGCACCCGGCGGTGAGGAACCGAGTACGGGAAGCAGCAGGTCCACGTCCGCGAGCCGCGCCGTGCCCCCGTACGCCGGAGTACCGTTGATATTGAGCAACAGCGGGTACACGCCCGGTTCGTGAAGACCGAGCTGCGCCAGCGGTGTGGTGATCGACAATTGGGCGGAGTCACCTTTACCGAGCCGGTCGGCCACCCCGACCCACGCCGACTCACCGGCCGTGGCGGGGGGCGGCTCCACCAACGTCTGCGCCAACTGTGCCGACGTGTTCTGCCGTGTGCCCACCTGCACCGCGGCCACGATGTCGGTGATCGGCCGGTCGCCGATGTTGGTGACCTCGGCGGTGATCTCCAGGTCCGCATCGCCCGCGCTCACGACACGGGGCGTCATGTGCTCGATTCGCACCTGCAGCAGCTTCGGCGGCCCCGAGGGCTGGGCCGAGGCCGACGGAGCGACGGGCCCCGCCGCGGCGAACAACGCCTGCGCGGCGAGGAACAGCAGCGCCAGACCGAACGCGCTGAGTTTCTTCACGACTTGTAACTCCCGTTAACCTTCAGTCGGCCTCTTGGTCCGCTTGGTCCGCGTCGAGGAGCTTGAGCGCTCTGCGCACCAACTTTCGCTCGTCCGCGTAGGCGAGTCTGGAGTCGAGTTCGGTCAGCGGTACCCATGCGACCTCGGTCACCTCGGCGTCCTCGTCGGAGAGCTCGCCACCGTCGGCTTCGAGCAGGAAATGATGGACGGTCTTGTGCACCCGACGTCGTTCGGCGACGAACCAGTAGTCGATCGTGCCGAGCTTTCGCAGCACGTGCGCGGAAATCCCGGTCTCCTCCTTCACCTCACGCACCGCGGTCTGCTCCGTGGTCTCACCGGCCTCGATGTGTCCTTTCGGCAGGGACCACAGCAGGTGGCCGTGCCGGTCCAGCCTGCCGATCAACACCGCGTGACGTCCGGAGGGGTCCACGACAAGGCCGCCAGCGGACGTCTCCTTGACTGTCGTCAGCCGTGTTCGACGCCGGCGCCGCCTCCGACGTTCCGGGTTCGGGCCGCCGGAGCGACCTGCCGATCCAGGCATGCTGCGATGCTAGAGCAAACAGCGCGTCACTTACCCTGGCTTGGCGTGTCCTTGTCGATCCAGCCGTGTAGTAAGGGGAACCCTTGGGCAGTCAGACCACGGTGAACGAGCGCAACACTGAGACGTCCGCCGCGCGGCGGATGACAGCGGCGAAACGCAACGCGGTCGCCGAGCTGATGCGTGTTTCGCCGATCGCCGACGAACTCGCCGCGCGGTTCTCACAAGCTGGTCACCGCCTGTACCTCGTGGGCGGGAGTGTACGGGACGCTTTGCTCGGCAAGCTGTCCACGGACTTGGACTTCACCACCGACGCGCGGCCGGAACAGATCCAAAGCATCGTTTCCGGTTGGGCCGACGCCGTGTGGGACACCGGGATCGAGTTCGGCACCGTAGGGGCGGCCAAGCACGGCACGACGTGCGAGCTCACCACTTTCCGGGCCGACCGCTACGACCGTGTCGGACGTCACCCCGAGGTCGCGTTCGGTGACTCCATCGAGAACGACCTGGTGCGTCGGGACTTCACGGTCAACGCCATGGCCGTCGACCTGTCCACCAAGTCGTTCGTCGACCCGTACAACGGGCTGGAGGCGTTGGCTCGGCGCACGCTCGACACCCCGGCCACCCCGGAGGAGTCCTTCGCCGACGATCCGCTGCGCATGTTGCGGGCGGCCCGGTTCGTCTCGCAGCTCGGCTTCGAGCCCGCGCCGAGGGTCGTGCGGGCCATGACCGACATGGCCGACGAGATCACCCGCATCACTGCGGAACGGGTCCAGGCCGAGTTGTCGAAGCTCATCCTCGGGCAAGCCCCGCGCAAGGGCATCGAGTTGATGGTGGACACGGGCCTGGCCGACCACGTTTTGCCCGAGGTGCCGGGTATGCGACTGGCCATCGACGAGCACCACCAGCACAAGGACGTCTACCAGCATTCGCTGACGGTGCTGGAACAGGCGATCGACCTGGAGACCGCGCACGAGCCGAAGCTGGAGCCCGATCTCGTGTTGCGCCTGGCGGCGCTGCTGCACGACATCGGTAAGCCCGCGACGAGGCGTTTCGAGCCGGGTGGTGGCGTGAGCTTCCACCACCACGAGGTGGTGGGCGCGAAGATGGCCCGCAAGCGTTTGCGTGCTTTGCGTTATCCGAAGGACGTCGTCAACGACGTGTCCCAGCTCGTGTTCCTCCACCTGCGGTTCCACGGCTACGGGCGGGGCGAGTGGACCGACTCGGCCGTGCGCCGGTACGTCACCGACGCGGGTCCTCTGCTGCCGAAGCTGCACAAGCTCGTCCGCGCCGACTGCACCACCCGCAACAAGCGCAAGGCCGCCGCGCTGCAGCGCTCCTACGACGACCTCGAACAGCGCATCGCCCGGATCGAGAAGGAGGAGGACATCGCGAAGGTTCGGCCCGACCTCGACGGCAACGAGATCATGCGCATCCTCGGCGTCGAGCCGGGGCCGATCGTCGGGAAGGCCTGGAAGCACCTGAAGGAACTGCGGCTCGACCGTGGCCCGCTCGGCCACGACGAGGCCGTGGCCGAACTACGCCGGTGGGCCACCGAGCAGGGCATCGATGTGCCGGATGTGCCGGACGCGCCGGAGTCCCCGGAGGCTCCGGAATCTTCTGAGTCCTCTGAGACCGCCACCGACTCCGACGCGTAGGGCGGGCACGGAAGGAAGGCCCGACCGAAACCGGCCGGGCCTTATGGAAGCTCGCAAAGGGCCTTTAGGCCAGCCGTTCGAGCGCGCCGCTTTCCAGGTGCTGCCCGATCGCCCGAGGCAGCAGGTACCCCACCGCTCCACCAGGCAACGGACCCCAGGCCCGCAGCACGCCGCTGAGCACCCGGATCGGCCTGACCACGCGGTAACGGTGCCGTTCGAACTCGCGCTCGAACGTCAGTGAGGTCTCCGCGAACGGAGTGTCCTGCGGGTGCACGAGGTTGCCCGCCTCGTTGCCGTAGCGATCCACCACCGTGCCCGCCGGCAACGTGAGCAAACGTTTGCCCCTGTAGAAGGGCAACGGGGGTTCACCGCGCAACGGCAGGATCGGCCAGTCGGTTGCGTGAGCCGGGGGCTCCTGCGCTTCGACCTCGTCGGCCACGCCGGTGCGGGCCCGACCGGGGAACAGCAGCAACGCACCCAACAGTGCCTCGGCGGCGTCCTGTGCCCGCCGGAAATACCTCGGCTCGACGGGAGCGCCCTCGGCGTGCCGGGCGACCTCCCAGCCCCGCGGCGTGCGACGCAGACACCACGCCCCGTCGGCGACCCCGCCGATGCGGTAGGCGCTGTCGACCACACCGTGTTCGCCCAACCGGGCACGCAGCGCCCGCAGCACCTCCGAAGCCCTCAGCGGCCGCTGAGGTTCCTCACCCCGCTCGACGCGAGCCACCGGATCGTCGTCCACGCCGTCGACCGTCTGCGGCGGACGTGGAGCGCCGAGCACGTCGGCCTGGGCGGTGGCCCGCAGCTGCGGCTCGACGTAGGGCACGCGAAAGTTGTTGGCCTTGATGTGTTCGAGCAGGTCAGACTCGGGTGGCACGCCGTATTTACGCAGGTAGTGCGGTACGGCGGCGGGCCAGATCCACGTGCCGTCGGTGTGGAAGGCGTCGGGCACGTTGGGTGGGCCCGGCACGAAGATGTCGGGCAACGCGCCGGGTTTGGTGTGCACGACGGGAGCCCGGTAGAGATAGTTCAGGATGTCGCGAACCAGCTCCTGCGGCACCGGTGGGCGGTTGACCACCGGCTTCTCGCCCGGCGCGTGCGCGTCGACCACCTTCGCCTGCCGGAACCGCACGTCCAGCGGAAGACCCGCCTTGGCGGCGAGCCAACGCGGCACCTGCTTCCTCGGGAAGTACCGCAGTTCGGCGTCGTAACTCGCGACCGTCTCACGGCCGTCGGGACCCAACCGCCACGACGGCTCGTTCTCGGTGTCGTAGTCGAAGTCGAAGTTGGCCTCGGAATCGAGCGTGTACGTGCCCTGGAACCAGGCCCCCTCGTCGGCGGAATACATCGCCGAGCGCAGTTGCGAGAACAACTGACCGAGGTGCGGAGGTGCCGACAGCGCCACGATGACGTCACCGGCCACCGCCCTGACCTCGAGTTCGGAGTAGTCGCCGACCTGGCGGAACTGTGCGGCGACCCGCTGCCAACCGGAGGGAAGGAAACCGTGCAGCGTGCGTCCGATGGCCCGCAACAACAGCTGAGCGTCGCCGCTACCCGGTTCGCTGCGGGGCGTGTTCTCGTCGGCGAAGTCGTGGCGTTCCTGCCACAGCGCGGTCAGCGAATCCGGGTCGTCGGTGGTGGTGCTGAAGTCGACCAGACCCAGTTCTTCGGCGAGACGTTCGTCGGTGCCGGCCCAGCGCAGGGTCAGCTCGGCCTCATCGGAGCGCGGCTCGATGCGGTAGGGCTCGTCGTCGTACAGACAGTAGGTGTGGATGGCGAAGGTAGCCGGTGCTTCCTGCTGCGACACCACCTTCGCCGGCCTACCGTCGAACTCGGTGTCGAAGCCCTCGGGGGCCTCCTCGTCCTCGAGTACGACGAGTAGGACGGTTCCGTCGGCACTCGAGTGGCTCGCTCGGAAGATTCGACCGTCCCACAAGGCGTACAGCACATCGGGCCGGTCGGCCACCTCGACTCTGTGGCGCACGGTTTCCCCCTCGGTCAGTTTTTCCCCTGTGTCTTCACACGTGTTTTACCGTGCTTTGGGGTAACGGTGTGGCAGAGTGCTGCGGTTGTGAGCAACGAGTTAGCCCGTTTTTCAACCTAGCGGGCGCGTCGGGCGCGCTTCGGAGTCGGCCTCGGCGGACGCAGCGGCGTGAGTTGCCGGGTCGGCGGGTCGATGTCGGGCGGGGTCTCGTTCCTCGCTTCCCGTACGACGGCCAGAACGGTCCGCGCCAGCTCGGCGGGATCGGTTTGTTCGAAGGTGTCCGGTGCGAACTCCAGACCGACCAGTTGCCCTGTTGAGTCGATGGCAGCGCGAACGAGGCCGTCGGCCGAGGTGACGGTGATCGGTGCCGTGTTGCCAGCCGTGGTCACGAGCGAGGAGCCTAGCGCGCACCGTCCGCGATCCCGACAAGACGGTGAACACCGCACGATTGTGGAGCGCGGGGATGGGATCATGGTGGTGTGAGAGCGGACGCCCAGGTGGAACCGGGAACACTGTTGGTCGCTGCCCCCACGATGTTCGATCCCAATTTCCGCCGGACGGTGGTGTTCGTGATCGACCACCGTGCCGAGGGCACTCTCGGGGTCGTGCTGAACCGGCCCAGCGAAGTGGCGGTACACGAGGTGCTGCCGCACTGGGGTGACCACGTCGCCGAGCCCCGGTCGGTGTTCGTGGGCGGGCCGGTGGAGAAGAAGACGGCGTTGTGTCTGGCGGCGTTGCGCACGGGTGAGACCGCGGCAACCGTGCCCGGCGTGATCGGCGTGCGGGGCCCGGTGGCGCTCGTGGACCTCGACTCGGACCCCGACTCGCTGGTCACCAAGGTTCGGGGGCTGCGGGTCTTCGCCGGTTACGCCGGTTGGGACGGGGGACAGCTGGCGAGTGAGATCGAACGTGGCGACTGGTTGATCGTGCCCGCGTTGCCCAGCGACGTGCTGGCCGGGCCGACGCGCGACCTGTGGGGCCACGTCCTGCGCAGGCAAGGCCTGCCCACGGCACTACTGGCCACGCACCCGGGCGACCTCCAACGCAACTGATCCCGGGCGTGTCCGCAGCCTGCGTCACCGTGTCCGCAGGTTGTGCAGTCGTGTCCGCAGTCTGCGCAGCTGTGTCTGCAGCCTGTGCAGCCGTGGTCACGCACTCGGCCATGAGCCAGACCGTCAGCGCGCTCAAACGCGACGGGCTGGTCACCACCCGACCTGGCCGGGACGCGCGGACCCGAATCGTGGAGCTCACCGACGCCGCGCGTGAACTCCTGCCGTTTTTGGAAGCCGAATGGCGGGCCACCGAGGAGGCGATGGCCGAGCTCGATGCGGAACTGCCGTACTCGTTGGCCCAAACCGTTCGCGACATGGAGCAGGCTCTGCGTAGACGCCCGTTCCGGGACCGCATCGCCGAACGGCTGACCCGCGACGAAGAGCGCGGAGAGGTCGAGTCGTGAGCTCGCTGGGTGGACTACTCGACGTCCGCCCGCTGCGGACGAGTGCCGCGTTCCGCAGGTTGTGGATCAGTACTTCGTGCTCGACGTTGGGGCATCAACTCGCGGTGATCGCGGTGCTCGTACAGGTCTGGGATCTCACGGACAGCTCGGTTGCGGTGGGAGCTCTCGGACTGGCCCAAGCCGTGCCCATGGTGGTGTTCGGTTTGGTGGGCGGTGCGCTCGCGGATGTCGTGGACCGTCGTCGGTTGGTGCTCGCCACCACCGTGGGGCAGGTGTTCGTCGCCGCGGCCATGGCGGCGCAAGCGCTTGCGGGAGTCGATTCGTTCGGACTGGTGCTTGCGCTGGTGGCGACCCAGTGCGCGTTCGCGGGTCTGGGAGCAGCGGCACGAAGGACGCTCATGGTCGCTTTACTGCCGGATACGCAGCTGAGCGCGGGGCTGGCCCTGTCGAATCTGAGTTTTCAGGTGGCGATGCTCGTCGGGCCGGCGTTGGGCGGGGTCGTCACCGGAGTCTGGGGACCGGGTATCTGCTACGCGGCGGATGCGGGCAGCCTCGTGATCGACGCCTACGGGGTGTTGCGGCTGCCGACCGTGAGGCCGTCGAGCACGCGAGAACGTCCGGGACCGAAAGCGATCGGGCGCGACGACTAGGAGTGGTTCAGCTCGCCGCCGCGGCGGTGAGGGGTCTGGCGCTCACGGTCTTCGGCTTGGCCGAGTCCTTGTGGTTCGCGTTGGTGTGTCTTGCGGTGGCGGGCGTGGCCGACACCGTTTCCGTCGCCACGCGCGGCACGCTGGTGCAGTTAGCGATCCCGGATTCCCATCGAGGCAGGGTGAGCAGCGTGGAGTACGTGCTCGGGGTTTCCGGCCCCGACATCGGCAACTTCCGCGCGGGTGCGGTCGCGGGCCTCACCTCGCCCGCCTTCGCGGCGGTGTCGGGTGGAGTGCTGTGTCTGTTGGGGCTTGCCGGGCTGGCGATGGGTAACGCATCGCTGCGCCGATTCGGCACGCAGGCTGCGGACACGACTACGCAGGCTGCGGACACGGTCTCCGACGGTTAGTTCTGGGTGCCGCAACCACCGCAGCACGCGCAGCTGCCGCAACCCGCGGGCTCGACGGGGGCGGGCACGACACTGGCCGCGCGGTGACCGAGCACGCCACCACCGGCGACGAGAACGAACACGGCGATCACGCCGAAGACCACGGCCATGATCGTGCCGAGGGTGTCTGGCATCGCCAGGGCTGCGGCGCTGGAGAACACGCCCACCCCTCCGGCGATCATCGTCGGCAGTCCTGCCACCCGATTGGCCACCCGGAACGCCTCGTCACTGCGCATGGTGGCCTCGGTGCGCACTCCCGCGCCCCGGGACCGAGGCAGCTTCTCCCTCCAGCCGAGGAATCCACCCCAACCGACCAGGACGCCGAACACTGCGGGGATCAACGCGAGCACGAACACGACTGCGAGAATACTGCGTCGCGCCTCGGACGGCGGTGGTGTGCCCGCGTGCTGTTGCCCACGACTCACAACGTCGTATGCAGGGGCTTCGGAAAACGGGGTGCGCCGGGCGGCTACCATAAACGGTGATGAAGACGGCACACCTGCTTCTTAGCGGGCCGCGCTGACCGCGGTTCTCGGTCGGTGCGGCAAACCCCTCACGCCTTCGGGCTGGGGGGTTGCGTTGTTTCTGGAGGCGGGTTCACGGGAGGAACGGCGATGACGGACGGCACCGAAGCGGTCCCGGCACACCGCTATACGGCGGAGATGGCCGGATGGATCGAACAGCGTTGGCAGGACCACTGGTCCGCCCACGGCACCTACCACGCACCGAACCCGGTGGGCTCGCTTGCCGACAAGGATTCCGAGGTGCCGTCCGACAAGTTGTTCGTGCAGGACATGTTTCCGTATCCGTCGGGTGCGGGGCTGCACGTGGGGCACCCCTTGGGTTTCATCGGCACCGACGTCTTCGCGCGGTACAACCGCATGATCGGGCGCAACGTGCTGCACACGATGGGTTTCGACGCGTTCGGCCTGCCCGCGGAGCAGTACGCGGTGCAGACGGGCACGCACCCGCGCACCACCACCGAGGCGAACATCGAGCGGTACCTGGCACAGATCCGCAGGCTGGGTCTGGGCCACGACGAGCGTCGTCGGGTCGCGACCACCGACATCGACTACTACCGGTGGACGCAGTGGATCTTCTTGCAGATCTTTAACTCCTACTACGACACCGAGCAGGACAAGGCGCGGCCGATCTCGGAGCTGGAGAAGGCCTACGCCGAGGGACGGCGGGCCACACCGGACGGTCGTCCGTGGAACGAGCTGTCGAGCAAGGAACAGCGGAAGATCATCGACTCACACCGGCTGGTGTACCTGTCCGAGGCGCCGGTGAACTGGGCTCCTGGCCTGGGCACGGTGGTGGCCAACGAGGAGGTTACCGCGGAGGGGCGGACCGAGCGCGGCAACTTCCCCGTGTTCCGGCGGAATCTGCGCCAGTGGATGATGCGCATCACGGCGTACGCCGACCGTCTGCTCGACGATCTGGACCGGCTGGACTGGCCGGAGAAGATCAAGACGATGCAGCGGAACTGGATCGGCCGGTCACGTGGCGCGAACGTCCGGTTCCGCGCGGGTGAACACACCGTCGAGGTGTTCACCACGCGTCCCGACACGCTCTTCGGAGCCACGTACATGGTGTTGGCGCCGGAACACCCGCTGGTGGACGAGCTGGTGCCCGCAGAGTGGCCCGAGGGGGTCGACGAACGCTGGACCGGTGGTGCGGCGAATCCGGCCGAGGCCGTGGCCGCGTATCGGCGCGACACGTCGCGCAAGTCCGAGCTCGACCGGCAGGAGAGCAAGGAGAAGACGGGCGTGTTCATCGGGGCGTACGCCACGAACCCGGTGAACGGCAAGCAGATCCCCGTGTTCATCGCCGACTACGTGTTGATGGGCTACGGCACCGGCGCGATCATGGCCGTGCCCGGCGAGGACCAGCGTGACTGGGACTTCGCGACGAAGTTCGGCCTGGACATCCTGCGCACGGTGCAGCCGAGCGAGGGCTTCGACGGCGAGGCGTTCGACGGCGACGGTGCGCACATCAACTCGGCCAACGACGAGATCGACCTCAACGGCCTGGGGATCGACGACGCCAAGAACACGATCATCGAGTGGCTGGAGCGCAACGGCCACGGCGAGGGAACGGTGCATTACAAGCTGCGTGACTGGCTGTTCGCCCGCCAGCGGTACTGGGGCGAGCCGTTCCCCATCGTCTACGACTCCGACGGCATGCCCATCGCGCTGCCGGAGGACCAGTTGCCGGTCGTGCTGCCCGAGGTCGACGACTACTCGCCCAAGACGTTCGACCCGGAGGACGCCGACGCCGAGCCCGAACCGCCGTTGGCGCGGGCGACCGACTGGGTCGAGGTGACGCTGGACCTGGGCGACGGGCCGAAGAAGTACTGGCGTGACACCAACGTGATGCCGCAGTGGGCGGGTTCGTGCTGGTACCAGCTGCGTTACATCGATCCGGACAACGACGAGCGGTTCGTCGATCCGGTCAACGAGCGCTACTGGATGGGGCCGCGTCCCGAGTTGCACGGCGAGAACGACCCGGGCGGTCTGGACCTGTACGTGGGCGGGGTGGAGCACGGCGTGCTGCACCTGCTGTACTCGCGGTTCTGGCACAAGGTGCTCTACGACCTGGGTCACGTGTCGTCGGATGAGCCCTACCGCAGGCTGTACAACCAGGGCTACATCCAGGCCTACGCCTACACCGACTCCCGCGGTGTGTACGTGCCCGCCGAGGAAGTGGAAGAACGCGACGGCAAGTTCTTCTACAAGGGCGAGGAGGTCAAGCAGGAGTACGGCAAGATGGGCAAGAGTCTGAAGAACGTCGTCACTCCTGACGAGATCGCCGAGAACTACGGTGCGGACACGTTCCGGTTCTACGAGATGTCGATGGGCCCGTTGGACGTGTCGAGGCCGTGGGCGACGAAGGACGTGGTGGGCGCTCACCGGTTCCTGCAGCGGTTGTGGCGGCTGGTGGTGGACGAGAACACCGGCGAGCTGCGGGTGAACGACGCCGAGCTGTCCGATGAGGACCTGCGGCAGTTGAACCGGGCGATCGCGGGGGTCCGCGAGGACTACGCGAATCTGCGGTTCAACACGGCGGGCGCGAAGCTCATCGAGCTGAACAACTACGTGACGAAGACCTACGGTTCGGCCGCGGCGACTCCGCGGGGGCTGGCGGAGCCGCTGGTGCTGATGCTGGCTCCGATGTGCCCGCACATCGCCGAGGAGCTGTGGAGCCGTCTGGGGCACTCGGAATCGCTGGTGCACGGGCCGTTCCCGACGGCGGACGAGCGGTACCTGGTGGATGAGACGGTCGAGTACCCGATCCAGGTCAACGGCAAGGTGCGGTCGAGGATGACGGTGCCCGCGGACGCCGATCAGGACGCGGTGAAGGCGGCGGCTCTGGCCGATGAGAAGATCGTGGCGGCGTTGGAAGGCGCGGAGCCACGCAAGGTCATCGTGGTGCCGGGCCGGCTGGTGAACGTGGTGAAGTGAAAAGGGTCGGGCGCCGCCGGCACCGATCACTCGGGGGGCTACGTGACCGATGCCGGCGACCCGATGCCCGATCGTCCCTGTGGGACTTCGGACACACCCCGCACTGTGGCGGTGGTTCCAGTGAAGAACTCCCCGTGTCAGTATTGTGACTCACTGACACAAAGTTCACCCTATCGGGTGACCCACGGGAGGTTCTCGTCTGCCTCTTGTTCTGGTGGGTGTGAAAGTTACAAAGGATTTCACATACCCACAACTCGAAACGCTGCGGCGGACGGACCTACTTCCGTGGCACCCTGGCTGATGTGACTGCACAGGTGCTCGTCGTCGGATCGGCCAACGCCGATCTCGTGGTCACCGCCGACCGCCGTCCCGGTGGCGGCGAGACCGTTCTCGGTGGGGATACGGAGATCCTGCCCGGTGGTAAGGGCGCCAACACGGCGGTAGCGGCCGCCAGACTGGGCGCCGACGTCGCACTGTTGGGCGCTGTCGGCGACGACGCGCACGGCGGGCTCCTGCTCGACTCACTGCGTGAGTCCGGTGTGCACACCGGACTCGTGCGTGTGGTGTCACGGCCGACGGGACTCGCGTTCATCACGGTCACCCCGGACGGCGAGAACTCCATCCTCGTCTCGCCCGGCGCCAATCACGCGCTGCGCCCCGACGACGTGGTGGCCGCCGTGCGGTCGCCCAAGGTGATGGTCGTGTCGATGGAGATCCCGCTCGACACCGTTGAACGTGCGATCGGCTCCGCCGCCGAGACGGCAACGCGCACGATCCTCAATCTCTCCCCCGTGGCCTCGGTGGCCGAATCCACGCTCGCCGATGTGGATATCCTGCTCGTCAACGAGCACGAAGCGGCCTGGCTGCTGGGGGCCGCCGACGAAGACGACGATGCGGTCTCGACCGCCGAGCTGTCGAAGCTGCTCGATCTCGGTCCCCGCGCCGCCGTGGTGACCTCGGGGGCACGCGGAGCCGTCGTCGTCGAGTCCACCGGGCTCAGTGAGATACCCTCACCCACCGTCGATGTCGTCGACACGACCGGTGCCGGTGATGCCTTCGCGGGGGCTCTGGCCACCGCGTTGGCCCGTGATTCCGAACTACCCGACGCGGTCGCTTCGGCCGTGCGGGTAGCGGCACTCTCGGTCACTCGCCGAGGTGCCCAACCCTCGTATCCGACTGTCGCCGAATTAGAGTGAGCGTAAGCATGCACCAACCGCAGGTCTCCGGGGTCGGAGTGAGCCCCGGCCGCGCGAGTGGTCCCGTCGTCCGGGTTACCGAGTCGATCGAGGAGCCGGCGAGTACACCCCCTCCCGACGATCCCCACGCGGAGGCGGCACGGATCGCACCGGCCGCACAGGCCGTGGCCGCGCGTCTCGAAGCGACCGCAGCGGCGGCCAGTGGTGACGCCGCGACGATTTTGATGACCACGGCTGCGATGGCGTCCGACCCGGCACTGGTGAGTCAGGCCGAGCAGCTTGTCACCGCGCAACGCATCCCGGCGGCGAGGGCGGTGTACGAGGCGGCGAACAACTTCGCCCAAGCGCTGTCCTCCGCGGGCGGCTACATGGCCGAAAGGGTGCGCGACATCCAGGACGTGCGCGACCGCATCATCGCCGAACTGCTCGGTATCGAGCCGCCCGGTGTGCCGAATCTGCAGCGTCCGAGTGTGCTCGTCGCCCGCGACCTGGCTCCCGCCGACACCGCCTCGCTCGATCCCGCCAAGGTGCTCGCTCTCATCACCGAGGAGGGCGGCCCGACCAGCCACACCGCCATTCTCGCGCGGTCGCTGCGTATTCCCGCTGTCGTGGCGGCGAAGGGTGCGCTCTCGTTCGAGGCCGAGGCCGTGGCCGTGGACGGCGACACCGGCGTGGTGACGGCCGTCGACAAGGACGCGCCCGTGGTGACGGCGACCGAAGCGGCCGGGGCCGACTGGAACGGCGTGGGTGCCACGTCGGACGGTCGGCGCATCAAGGTGCTCGCCAACGTGGGAGCGCCCGCCGACGCCCGCGCGGCCGCGGAGACGGGTGCCGAGGGAGTCGGTCTGTTCCGCACCGAGTTCTGCTACCTCGACGTCGATTCCGAGCCCACCGTGGCCGAGCAGCGCGTCGCCTACGCCGCGGTGCTCGAACCGTTCGGCAGCAAGCCCGTGATCGTGCGGACATTGGACGCCGGAGCGGACAAGCCGCTTGTGTTCCTGTCGCAGGAGGCGGAGCCCAACCCGGCGCTCGGCGTGCGGGGTATCCGGGTGTCGTTGGAGCGCACGGGCGTGCTCGACCGGCAACTGGAGGCCATCGCGGGCGCCACCGAAGACGTGGGGGCCGACGTCTCGGTGATGGCTCCGATGATCGCCACGGCCGAGGAGGCGGCGTGGTTCGCCGACCGGGTACGTGCGGCGGGGCTGTCCCGGGCGGGAGTGATGATCGAGGTGCCCTCGGCCGCGTTGACGGCCCGGGAGGTCTTCGACGCCGTCGATTTCGTCTCGCTCGGCACCAACGACCTCGCGCAGTACACGTTCGCCGCCGACCGGCAGCTCGGTGCGGTGGCCGCGTTGAACGAACCGTGGCAGCCCGGCCTGTTGCGGCTCATCGCGATGGTCGGCGAGGCAGCGAAGGAGAAGGACAAGCCCGCGGGCGTGTGTGGCGAGGCCGCCGCCGATCCGCTGTTGGCCCGCGTACTCGCCGGACTCGGCATCAGCAGCCTGTCCATGAACGCGGGCTCGGTGCGCGCGGTGGGCGCGAGCCTCGCGGCGGTGACTTTCGACGATTGTGAGCGCGCCGCTCGCGCCGCACTGGCCGCCCCCACGGCGGCGGCCGCCCGCGTGGCGGCGAGGGAGGCCTAGAAAGCCGGAAGGACGCGGCCTAACACCAGAACAGGCCCTTGCGCGGGTGTCGGACGGTCAGTGAGCTGGCCGAGAGACGGCCGGTGACGACGAACCGGGGACTGCCCGCTCCGCCTCGGGTCTTGTCGTTCACACTCGACCACTTCACGTCATCCAGCGCATTGAGATCCAAGGACGCGTGCTCCGGGATGGTGAAGTAGACCGACCCCCACTTCACGTCGAGCTCGATGTGCACCACGTCGCTGGTCACATTCGCCTCGCTGAAGTCGAGGCGCGCCTCGCCGTACCGGTTGCGCAGCAGAATCGCCGACGGCACCGTCCATTGGCCCTTCCGCACGAGATCCGAGCCGTGAGACCGCAGCACGAGGCGCTCGCCCGGTGCGTAGTTCGGCACGCCCACACCGACCACACCGGGCGCTGTGGCCGTGGTGGCTGTGGCGGCGACTCCGATGGCCTCGGGGTGCGACAACCCCGGGAGGTCCACGAGCACCTTGTTCAACTCGCCCCTGGTGCGTGCGGCGTAGGCGGTGTCGGCGCGTTCACTGAACTCGTCGAGGTCGATCAGACCCCGCCCGATGGCGGTTTTCAGCAGTTCGACGACGTGCTCACGTTCTCGGTCGGAGACCCGGAGATCCCGAAGCCTGCGCTGCTCCGCCGAGATCTGCTCCTCGTTCATTGCTCCGATGCTAGGCATCGGGCCGGTCCCCGGGATCCGGGAGAATCCCTGAAAGGACCCCCAAGGGAGGCCTCAGGATTCCTGGTCGAGTCCGTGTTCGATGGCGTATCGGGCCAGCTCCACCCGGTTGTGCAGCTGAAGCTTGCGCAGCGTCGACTGTACGTGGTTCTCGACGGTGCGGTGTGAGATGACCAGCCGGTCGGCGATCTGTTTCGCCGTGAGACCTTTGGCGACCAGTCGCAACACCTCGGTCTCCCGTTCGGTCAGCCGCGGTGGTGGATCGCCCACGTTGGGCAGGTCGGCCATCCGCCGGTACTCGCCGAGCACCATGCCGGCCAGTCCCGCGGTGAACACGGGGTCGCCCTCGGCCGTCCGCCGTACGGCGTCGACGAGCTCGGCCACCGACGCCGACTTCACGAGATACCCCGAGGCGCCCGCCTTCACCGCCTGCAGGACGTCGTCGTGCTCACCGCTCGCCGACAGAACCAGAACCCGGGTGTCGGGAAGCTCGTTGGTGATCTCTCTGGTCGCGTCCACGCCCGATGTGCTGCCGAGGTTGATGTCCATCAACACCACGTCGGGGCGGACGGCGCAGGCGATCCGGATGGCCGAATCACCGTCGGACGCCGTGGCCTTGACGTCGAAGTCGTGCTCGGAGAGGTCGCGGGCGACACCGTCACGCCAGATCGGATGATCATCGACGATCATGACCGATATCGTCATCGGACTTTCCTCCCTGATCTCGGTCTCGGGACCCGTATTTCCCACTCGGTGCCCTCACCGGGGGCGGTTTCGAGCGTGCACGTGCCGCCGAGTTCGGTGACTCTGCCCCGGATCGACTTGGCGACACCGAGGTGTCCCTCACTCAGCGCCTGTTCGAGCCTGCCCGGTGGAATCCCCGGCCCGTCGTCTCTGACCGTCAACACGATTTCTTCTCCCAGGTCTTCGAGCAGGACCCAGGCCTTGGCCGACGGTCCCACATGTTTCTCTACATTGGACAAAGCTTCTCTGGTGGCCGCGACGAGTTCGGTCACGACGTTCGACGGCATCGGAACTTTCCCGGCGGGGGCAGCGATCTGCACCCGCGACGTCGAAAGGATCTGCAGGGCCGAACGCAGATCCGAGATGTCGTTCTCCGAGTGGCTGTTCGGTTCCGTGGTGACCAACGCTCGCAGCGCGATTTCCTGCTCCCCCGCCAATCGGGCGAGTTCGGCGGCCTCGCCGCCCAGCTCGGAACCGCGCCTCCGGACGCGCGCGAGCACCTGCAAAACACTGTCGTGAATGGAACGTGCGAGACGCTCCCGCTCGGCCGTCGCGGCCTCGCTGCGCATGGCTCGAGCTAACGCGGCCTGTGAGCGGCGGGCCGTGGTGGCCGTGACACCGAGCAGTAGCCCGCTGGCGGTCAACAGCACACCGTCGCTGGCCACGTTGAGGTCCAGGGTGAGCCTGGCCACTCCCGTGCACCCCGTCAGGATCAGCCCCGCGACGACGCCTCCCACCGCCCCGAAGCGGATACCCGCCGCCAGCGGCGGCACGGCCGCCCACACCGTCGTCACCAACGGAGCGAGCTGCTCGTACTGGGCTTCGGACAACACGAACGGCGACGTCAGCATGATCGCGCACGTGACGGCCACGTCGATCACCACGATCCACGCCTCACGACCGGCGGGACGCGTGTAGGCGACGCTGGTCACGCACGACCAGGCCAACATCGCGCCGAGGCCCACCCACGCCAGCCAAGGGCGGACGTAGTTGTCGTGGTGCACCAGGACGGCGCTGAAGGCGAAACCGAGGGTGATCCAGCGCAACGCGACAGTTCCCCACCACAACGGTGTCGCTGGATCACGCAACGACGTGGACGTGGAGCTGGTCATGCCGGATCGGGCTCCTTGCGGGCCTTGTCCGAGCCGTAGGACGGTGGCTCGTCGCCGCCGGTGTCGTCCGTCCCAGGTTCCACGTGCGCCGCGGCGGTTCTCTCCTCGTCGTTCTCGTCATCCTCGTCGCCCTGGAGCAGTGACTTGATGCCGGAGTTCAGCACGGCGAGCAGTGGGACCGACAGCAGCGCGCCGGGAATGCCCGCGGTGGTCATACCCGCCGTGATGGCGAGGATGACGGCCAGCGGGTGCAGGCGCACGGCCCGGCCCAGCAGCAGCGGCTGCAGCACGTGACTTTCGAGCTGCATCACGCCCACCACGATGGCGAGCACGATGAGTGCGGTGATGAACCCGTTGGTCACCAGCGCGACCAGCACGGCGACGGCTCCGGTGACGACCGCCCCGATGATGGGGATGAAGGCGCCCAGGAACACCAGAGTGGCCAGCGGAATGGCCAGCGGCACGCCGACGATCCACAGGCCGATGCCGATGCCCACACCGTCCACCACAGCGACCGCAGCGGTAGCGCGCACGTAGCTGACGAGTGAGTCGAAGCCTCGCCGCCCGGCGATGTCCACCCGTCTACGCACGGGCGCCGGCACACCGCGCATCAGAAAACCCCAGATCTGCTGCCCGTTCGCCAGGAAGAAGATGAGCACGAACAGCGTCAGCAGCAGGCCGGTGAGGATCTCGCCGACGGTGCCCGCGGTGGAGAGAGCGCTGTCGGCGATGGTGGCCTGGTTCTCCTGGAGGAAGTCGACGGCGTTGTTGACGAAGTCCACGATCTGGGTCTCACGCAGGTGCAGCGGCCCGTTGATGAGCCAATCGTTGACCTGTTCGAGACTGCTGTTCACCTTCTCCTGGAGGGCGGGCAGGCCCGCGGTGAACTGGGTGATCACGAACGTCAGCAGGGCACCGACGAGGCCGAGGCCGCCGATCAGCACGATCGCCGCCGCGATGGACTGCGGAATGCGGTACTTCACGAGGCGTTGCACGGCGGGCGCGAGAAGAGCGGCCAGTAGCAGCGCGATGGCCACCGGCACCACCACGAACGACAGGTAGCCGATGAGCCAGACTACGACATAGAGCGCCGCCACCACGACGAGGAAGCGCCAGGACAGGGCGGCGGACACCCGCAGCCCTTTGGGCACCCAGCCGACGACTTCCGCGTCTTCGGACAACAGCGGTTTCGTGTTCTTCGTGCGGCCGTTACGGCCCCCAGTTCCGTTTTCCGACTCGCTCACGAGGTAACCGTATCGGTCCTGCCCCGTGCCGGGGTTGTGACCTGATCCGCTGTCTGCGGAGCTCAGTCCAGCTGCAACGAGCGTTTCGCGAGCCCGAACCAGAAGCCGTCGATCACGGTGCGGGGTGTTCGTGCGGCGTCGTGCGCGCCGAGTGCGACGAACAGCGGTGCGAAATGCTCCGTACGCGGGTGTGCGAGTGCGGCGGCGGGAGCCTTGTGCCGGAAATCGAGTATCGAGTCGATGTCCCCGCCGGCGAGTGTTTCGGAGCCCCAGTGGTCGAACTCTGCCGACCACGAGGGTGGCGGCCCGTCGACGCTCGTGCTCAGCGCACTCAGGTTGTGGGTGAAGAACCCGCTGCCGATGATGAGCACCCCTTGGTCGCGTAGCGGCGCGAGTCTGCGGCCGACGCCGAACAGGCTCCTTTCTTCGCTCGACTATTCGTGGGCCAGGTCGCTGAAGCGGCTGTAGTGCAGCTGGTGGGCCACGCTGATGGTGCTCGTCGGACCCGCGCGATGCTTGGCCAGGATCAGGTCCGCCTCACCGGCACGTGGGTCGTCACGCTCCCACGCGTCGGGCCGGTGGATGAGCAGCACCACGTCGGCGTCCTGCTCTAAAGACCCACTCTCCCTCAGGTCGGCCAGCATGGGCCGCTTGTCGTTGCGCTGCTCCGGGCCACGGTTGAGCTGACTGATCGCCACCACGGGGACCTCCAGCTCTTTGGCCAGCAGCTTCAACTGCCGCGAGAACTCGGAGACTTCCTGCTGCCGTGACTCGACTCGCTTGCCCGAGGTCATCAGCTGCATGTAGTCGACGACGATCAGCTTCAGGTCGTTGCGCTGCTTCAGCCTCCGCGCCTTGGCGCGGATCTCCATCATCGTGAGGTTCGGCGAGTCGTCGATGAACAACGGTGCCTCGCTGATCTCGCTCATGCGCCGGGCCAGCCGCGTCCAGTCGTCGTCGGACATGCGCCCACCCCGCATGTCGGCGAGCCTGATCTTGGCCTCGGCCGACAACATACGCATCACGATCTCGGTGCGGCTCATCTCCAGCGAGAAGATGACGCTGGTCATGCCGTGTTTGATGGAACAGGAGCGGGCGAAGTCCAAGCCCAGCGTCGATTTCCCCACACCGGGACGCGCCGCGATGATGACCATCTGCCCGGGGTGCAGACCATTGGTGACCTCGTCGAGGTCGGCGAAGCCGGTGGGAATGCCTTGCGCCGTACCGCCTCTGGACGCGATGGCGTCGATCTCGTCCATCGTCGGCTGGAGCAACTCCTCCAGTGCGATGTAGTCCTCGCTGGTGCGCCGCTCGGTGACTTCGTAGATGGCGGCCTGCGCGCGGTCGACGACCTCGTTGACGTCGCCGCCGTCGCTGCTGTCGGCCCCGTAGCCGTACTGGACGATGCGCGTGCCCGCTTCCACGAGCCTGCGCAGGATCGCCTTCTCGGCCACGATCCTGGCGTAGTAGCCCGCGTTGGCCGCCGTGGGCACGGTGGCGATCAACGTGTGCAGATACGGTGCCCCGCCCACCCGGGCGAGTTCGCCTCGGCGTTCCAGTTCGGCCGACACGGTGATCGGGTCGGCGGGTTCGCCCCGTCCGTAGAGGTCGAGGATGCAGTCGTAGACGGCCTGGTGGGCGGGTCGGTAGAAGTCGCCGGGACGCAGCACCTCGACGACGTCCGCGATCGCGTCCTTGGACAGCAACATGCCGCCGAGCACCGACTGTTCCGCCGCCGTGTCCTGGGGCGGCTGACGTTCGAACCCGCCGTGTTCGCCGGTGAACGCGGAACCGCGGTCGTCGGTGATCGCCACTGGTGCAGGCACCTCCCGGAAAAAGGCTGGATCGAACATCTGTTCGATGATTTATCGAGTGTGGACGAGCGGACGAGTCCGCGTTTCGCACTCTCTGTCCGGGCACGCTAGATCGCTCGGACGGAGCATCGCAATTCCACCTGTGGATGCAGCTGTGGATAACTTGTTGATGACTGGCCCTAGTTGTCCACAGGTGTGCGGAAGCCTGTGGATAACCTGGGGAGAACTTATGTCTGTTTCATGAAAAACGCAGGTCAGGCCCTGTGGATAACTTGTGGAGAACTTTGTGTGTGATCTGTCGGCGTGTCGCGCGATACCCGCCCTTCGGCGTGTCGCGGTCCGGGGCGGATCTCCGTCCCGGACTAGACCTGTGGATAACGTTACGCAGCGTAGAGTGATCGCACCGTAGGCTGAACGGGTGCGAATCCATCAGGCGATGGGTAGCCGACTATGTGCTTTCCGTAGCCGCTCGGCGAGCAATTGTGGTGATGCCGGGTGGAACGCGATCATCGGTTCCCCACTGCCCGGCACCTCCTCGGTCAGCCAACGCCCCTCGGAAGTGTCGATGTAGTTCACCGGGCGCTCGGCACGCTCCCGTTTGCCGCTACGGCTGCGTGCCGCCACGTACAGACTTCCGCCGCCCAACCTGGGCAGCCCGAGGATACGGCGCATCTCCGACGCCTCCGTCGCCGTGGCGCTGCGCCGACCGTTGTTCATCACGGAGAAGTTCTCGCCGTCGAATTCGCGCTGCCTCGCACCACCCGACATCACGCTCTTCGGCACCCACAGCGGCTGGCCCCGGCCGGGGCTCAGCGCCGGTAACTGGGCGATGAAGTTCTCCATCAGTTCGTTGGGGTGGACGCACCCGAACGCCACGACGTCCGAATCGGAATTACGGACCAGCACGAACGCCTCGCCGACACCGGTTCCGGCCAGCACCGCGTAATTCACGGCCTGGTCCTCGATGCCACCGTTGATCCACGCGTAGTACTCCAACGTGGGATTCGCGATGGCTTCCACGGTGGCTACCAGGTCCCGATGCACGCCGCTGCCGTCGAGCAGCCCGAGGTGGGCCAACTCGGTGTTGGCCCGTTCCTCGGCCTGCTTCCGCGCGCGTTCGTCCTCCCACACCGGTGTGCTCGACAGCACGGGGTGTGGTTCGGCACCGGTGCGGCGAATGAGGTTGAGCATGGTGGCCGTCGACATGCTCACCTGCTGTTCCAGCACGGTTTTCGTCCTCTTTCGTGGTTCCAGTCCAGCCGGAGAGACCTACTCACCGATGACCGGCGGTGCGGTCAGCTCGTCGCTGCCGAACAACGAGTCTCCGTCTTCCTCGACGAGGAATTTGGTCTGGTGCTCCTCGTCCTCGGAGCCCTGTCCACGGGCGGCGCCCATGGCGCCCATCGGCACCCCGGCCATGCCCCGTGCACCGGCGGCACCCGCTCCGGCGCCGGCTCCGGGGCCCGCCATCGCACCGCGTGCGCCCGGCGCCGCGGCACCCGTGGACGAACCCGGAGCACCGGCCCCCGGTCCGCCTGCGCCGACGCCTCCGGTTCCGGCACCGACTCCCCCGACGCCTCCGGCACCGGGAACGAACGCGCCGCCGACCGGGGCGATACCGCCGGCACCACCGGCGCCCACACCACCGCCGACACCACCGAACCCGGGTGTGGAACCACCCGGGGTGAAGCCGCCGCTTCCGCCGCCGGGCAGGTTCACGTTGCCGCCGCCGATGCCACCACCGAATCCGCCACCACCGGAGAACCCGGGAGTGGTACCCGACGGCGGCGTGTAACCGGATGCGCTGGTGCTGTCGTCCCAGGTGCCCGGCGAGTACTCGAAGCTGGGAGTGCCCCCGCCACCGATACCGCCACCGGCACCGCTGCCGACTCCACCGCTACCGACGCTGCCACCACCGATGCCGGGGTAGCTGCCACCGGGCACGCCACCGGCGTAACCACCGCCTGCGCCGCCACCGGCACCACCGCCGGCGTAACCGGCGCCCGCGCCACCACCGGCGTAGCCGCCACCGGCGCCCGCGCCACCACCGGCACCGCTGCCGACGCCACCGGCACCGCCGCCCGGGAAGGCGCCACCTGCCGCTCCGCCACCGGCGCCCCCGCCACCGGCGATGCCGCTGGTGTCCACCTGGATGTCACCGAACTGGCCGTCGACGGTGCTGTAGACGGGCAGGGACTGAGCGTTGGCGCTGCTCGCGCTGTAGTAGGCGTTGTAAGCCTCGACGTTGGCCTGCGCCTTGGCGTTGTACGCCTGGATGGCCTTGTCGGTGTCGGTTTCCCACGGCGTGATGTCGTTTAAGAAGTTGCTCTCCGGCGGTTGAGCGGGCAACGGCTGTACCTGCGAGCGCACCGAGCTGAAAGCGTCAAGCTGCGCGGCCATGGTGTTGTCGCTCGCGTTCAGCTTGCCTCGGGAGTCCTCCAGCCACTGCTTCAGCGGGTGAGCCCCGGCCTTGGCGGCCTCGGCGGAGTCGCCCTGCCACGCTTCGTCCATCCTCCTGGCGAGCGCGTCCATCTGACTGATGCGTTCGCCGAAGTTGTTCTTCAACGTGTCGGCCGACTCCCGCCCGGTCATGAGGGACTGGCCGTTGTCGCCCGCGTGGAGCAGCTCGTAGATCTGGTGCGCGGCGAGCTGTCGACCACCGGCGCTCGCCGCGTAGTCACCGGCCTCTTCCTGGGTCAGGATGCCGTAGGCCGCGGTACCACCGACAGCGGCGGCACCGCCCGCGATGATCGGAACGAGGAACAACGGCATACTGATCAACTCCCCAGGGTGGTGACGACGGCTTCGGCGGCGTCGGCGGCCAGTTCGCACGACGCTTCAGCGTTTTCTGCAGAGGCGAGATTCGTCATGATGTGGACGACTTCGTGGTCGTTCACGCCGATCCACAAGTCACATATCCCCGAATCCCTGCTGTCGAGGAGACTCGCGTAGACGGCGGGATAACCGGCGACCTCGGTGGGTTCGAAGTACTCGTTGGATTCCTTGTCGGCGTAGAGGGAGTTCAGGCCGTCCTCGTTCTCGACGATGACCGAGAGGTTGACGGAGTCCAGACTCTCTTCGGTGCGCTCCCAGCTACAGGCACCGCTTTCGAACCCTTCGTTCGGCCGCTCCTCCCCTTCGGCGAGCCCGAGCCGATCGAGCTGGGAGGACGAGAGCGCTCCACATGGGTCGGTCACAAGAGAGACGGTGTCGAGCGGATCCGTCACCTTCGGTGCTTCGGCCTCGGTGGTGTCCACCGAGGACACGGGTGCGTCGGTCTGCCCGGGCGGACTCGACGAGTCCGCCGCTGAATCATCACCACAGGCGGTCAGCACGGACGCCGCGGTGGCGAGGACGAGCACGGAGACGGCGCGGGCCGTGCGGCTCATACCTCCATCACTCCTGAGCCGACCTTGTTGACGTCCTCCTGCGACTGTTCCTCGCGGGTGGTGATGCCGTCACGGGCGTTGCGCAGCGCGTCAATGTACTTTTGGACGTAGTCCATCATCTTCTGGGTCGCCTGCATGAAGGCTTTTCCCGAAGGGTTGGCGTAGGCCGTAAAGTCCTCGCTGGCGGGCTCGGCCCCCGGCGGCCGCACGAGCGCCATGTCCTGCGCTCGCTGGTAGTCGTGGGTGAGGCTGGCGTATAGGTCCTCCCACTCCGCGATGACCTGGTCGATCTCCTCACGGGAGAACTTGTAACCACCCCCGCTGGGTGCCGGAGCCCCGGCGATCTTCGGCGCCGCGACCGCGATCGTGCTTCCAACGGCTTTGTTGACCGCCGCGCCGCCGTCCGCTGCTACGTGCATGTCCAAGTCCCCTTCAAAGCCTCGAAGTGAGAAGCAGTCTGCTCAG